>LIBD01000158.1 GCA_001437855.1 Actinobacteria bacterium BACL4 MAG-120820-bin23
TCAATCATTAACTCAGTTCCTTGTGCAGATTTTTTTGCAATCTGAGTGATCCCGGCTTCATTAATCATATTAAAGGCAGATTGAACGCATCTGATTCCGATTAAGGAAGGGGAAGCGATTTGGAAGCCTCTAATACTTTGCACTTTTTCAAATTTTGGCCCCATTTCAAACTGCGCCTCTTGTGCAAACCAACCTTGAATCGGAACTTGTAACTCATTTTGAATTCGCTTTGATACATACAGCCAGGCCGGAGATCCTGGGCCAGAATTTCCATATTTATAGGTACAGCCCACACAAAGATCTACCCCGGAGTTATCTAAATCTAATTCAATTGCACCAACTGCATGGCTTGCATCCCAGAGTACTAAGCCACCAATAGCTCTAACCTGATCGGTGATTGCTTTGACTTCACTTCTGGCGCCAGATCGATATTGAATAATTTGAAATGTCACCATGGCAACATCATCATTTAAATATGGCGCTAATACCTCGGTAGTTATTCGTTCATTAGTAGCCACGCTTGGATCTTCATTTTGAATGATTACTAAATTTAAGCCAAACTGTTTTGCTATTCCCTCTAAAATATAGCGATCTGTTGGAAAATTTGCCGCATCGGTAATTACAGTCTTTCGATTGGGTCTAGCCTTAATTGCTGCAACACATAATTGGTAGAAATTTACTGAAGTTGTATCGCAGACTAAAATTTGACCAGCGGCAGCACCAAGGGCAGATTTTCCAAGTAAATCCCCGGTCGGCTGAGCTTCATCCACCCAATGGCTCCAGCCAGAAACTAATTCTGGCCCCCACTCCTTTGTCATAAAATCGGTTACCGCAGTTATAGTCCGCTTTGGTAGACGGCCCAATGAATTGCCATCTAAGTAACAAAGCTGCGGATCATCAACTACAAACTCTGATTTAAACTTTGCAAGTGGATCTTTTGTATCTAAATCCAATACAAAATTACGATCTAGATAACTCATTGCTTCACCTTGGTAAAGAAGTTTTGCTTGATTTTATTCCTCACCTCTAAAGAGTATTGATTAAAAAAGTAAAAGAAAAGCGGGTATGCTCAGCGCATGCAGGATTTAGCCGCACTATCTGCCCTTACCTTTGGCGCTCAAGCATTTGTGACCTTATTTGTTATTTTAGATCCCCCAGGTGCTGCCCCTATTTTTCTAGGATTAGTTGCTGGTAAGAGTGTTAAAGAGCAACGCAAATTAGCTTGGCAGGCCGCTTCTGTTTCACTCTTTGTAATTGTCACCTTTGCTCTTTTTGGCAACGCACTTCTTGATTACCTAAATATCTCACTAGCTGCTCTGCAAGGAGCAGGCGGTATTCTCTTATTGATTACCGGTCTTGGATTGTTAACTGGCTCGCTTATCGAAGGTGAATCTGCTGCCTCCCAAAACATTGCACTAGTTCCTCTAGGAACTCCACTACTTGCTGGGCCAGGTGCAATTGTTACCACCATGCTTTATGTTCAAAAGGCTAATAATGGCGAGCAGCTCACCGCACTGGCCCTGGCCATTGTTGCCGTTCATGTAATTATCGGACTTACCTTTATGTTCTCCACCAAAATTTTAGCTGTGATAAAAGAGGCTGGCGTTACGCTGCTGGCAAGGATTGCTGGATTACTGCTATCTGCAATCGCAGTTGAGATGATTGTTAGCTCTATAAAAGCTTTTTTTAATATTTAAATCTCAATTTTTATCTACTTGTCATATCTGGCAGGTATCTTCTGTCTATGGTTATCGGCAGCACCCCACTTCATCAGGTCACATTTGTAATCGTCGATCTTGAGACCACAGGTGCCTCACCAAAAAAGGGAGCAGCTATTACTGAAATTGGCGCAGTAAAGGTTAAATCTGGTGAGTATCTTGGCCACTTTGAATCATTTGTAAATCCCTTAACACCAATTCCAGAGTACATAACGCAAATGACGGGAATAACAGATCTGATGCTGGCAACGGCGCCAGTAATTGATGAAATATTTCCAACCTTTTTAGAGTTTGC
>LIBD01000159.1 GCA_001437855.1 Actinobacteria bacterium BACL4 MAG-120820-bin23
GGTATGTATCAGCGTGGTGTACAAAATACTTTACGGGCTGGATCAATAATTTTTGGCCTCTCTGCAATATTTTTACTTATTGCACCTGGTTTATTTCTAGAGTTATTAAAGCTACCCACCACCTCGGAGTTGATCTGGGCTATGCGCATGATCGGTATCACCTTGGTGGCGCTATCTGGCAATATGTGGCAGAACTCAAAGTTAACTAATGCTGCCGGAATTAAATTTGTCGGCCGAGTTATGTTTTTATCAGCGCTTGCCCTTGGCCTATTACAATCTTTATTCCAGTAGAGCTTGCCCCATTTACTATTTTCTATGCGGTAATTGGTTTAGGTTTTGCCCTGTCCTATCTAATAAACCTAACTCGAAAGTAATCCTGCCCCCAGACTTTCTCACCTATAGTTAAGGCGTGGGTAAACAGGCGCGGGTAGCTAAGATAAAAAATGGCTTTGCGCCAAAGAGGTGTGTTACCTGCAATCTGCCCTTTGAGTGGCGCAAAAAGTGGGCAAAAAATTGGGAGAATGTTAAGTACTGCAGCAAAAAATGTGGTGGCAAATGAAGCGAATTATCTATATCCCCTTTGATCATCTTCACCCAAAGTATGGCGCGCTTAAAGATGCTGATCCTAAGGGTGATCTAATTGTCTTAGTTGAATCTGCTCGGATGGTGCAAAAAGATGAGTGGAATAAGGTAAGGCTTTACTTTCTTATCTCAAGTGCCAGACATTTTGCCCAGGAGTTAACCGCACTTGGCTTTACCGTTAGATATGAAAAAGCTGCCACCACAGTGGCTGGTTTAGAGAAGATAAAAAATGAGTTTCCTAGGCTGCCTATTATCTGCACTCACCCCTCATCCCACCTACAAGCTGAGCAGCTAGCTAAGTTTGGGGTTGGCTTTGTAGAGAATGATCTATTTCTCACCTCTCGTAATCTTTTTACTAGCTGGGCAGAGACTCAAAAGAGTTTTCTGATGGAAAACTTTTATCGAGGCCAGCGCAGCCGGCTTGGGGTTTTAGTTGAGGGTGGCAAACCTGTTGGTGGTAAGTGGAATTTTGATAAGGAGAATAGATTGCCGCCACCTAAAAATTATAAGTATCCACCTTATTTAAAACATAAGACAGATGAGATTGATAATCAGGTGGCAAATGAATTAGGAATTACCCCAAGTGATACCTGGGGCACAACCCGTAAGGCAGCTAAGGCGCAATTAAAAAACTTTATTGATCACCACTTTAAAAACTTTGGCCCCTATGAGGATGCGATGACGGGTGAGAATTGGGCGCTGCACCACTCACTACTTAGCCCTTATATAAATAATGGTCTGCTTCATCCATCTGAGGTACTTACCGCAGCCCTTGGTGCATATAAAAAAGGTACAGTTGATATTGCATCCGCCGAAGGCTTTATCCGGCAGATTATTGGCTGGCGTGAGTATGTAAATGGCATGTATTGGTATTTAGGAGCAGATTACAAAAACGGCAATCACTTAAATGCAAACCGTAAGTTACTGCCATTATTTACCGATCCAGGTAAAACCAAAATGAATTGTGTTAAAACAACGGTGGCAGATATAAAACTGCGTGCTTGGGTGCACCATATTCCACGCTTAATGATCTTAAGTAATTTAGCCTTAACTACTGGAACTAATCCACAAGAATTTTTAGATTGGATGAGACGAGAGTTTATTGATGCTACCGATTGGGTAATGGTGCCTAATGTAATTGGCATGGGGCTGCACGCAGATAATGGCAAGATGATGAGTAAGCCATATGCCGCAGGGGGTGCGTATATCTCCCGGATGAGTACCTACTGCAAAGGGTGTGTTTATGATCCAAAGCTAAGAGCCGGTGATAACGCCTGCCCCTTTACCACCTTGTATTGGGATTTTTTAGATCGGCATAAGGATGAGTTTGTGAAAAATCACCGTATGAGTCAACAAGTTTATGGACTTAAACGATTATCTGATTTAAAGCAGCTAAAGATAAGAGCGCAAGAGGTTCTATCTGG
>LIBD01000160.1 GCA_001437855.1 Actinobacteria bacterium BACL4 MAG-120820-bin23
AGTTATCATTTCGTTTGTTAGCACAAATTCCTCATTATTTGCAGAACAAGATGCAAATACCCTACCTACTAACGGTGTTGTTACTTCAGGAAGCGCTACTATCTCGCAAACAAGTAACACTATGAATGTCAATCAAAGTTCAGATAAGGCAGTGATCAATTGGTCAACGTTTAATATTGGAAAATCTGCAACTGTAAACTTCAATCAGCCTAATTCCTCGTCTTCTACCCTGAACCGAGTGAATAGCGCTAGCGCTTCTATGATTGAAGGAGCCTTAAATGCAAATGGAAAAGTGATTTTTATCAACCCGAACGGCATTGTCTTTGGCAAAGGCGCTGACGTAAATGTTGGCAGTATCGCTGCAACTACAATGAATATTGCTGATAAAGATTTTTTATCTGACAATAATAAGAAAACATTTTATGGATCGGATCAGGGAACGATCGTAAACCAAGGAACAATTACTGCTAACAATATCGACGGCTATATTGCTTTGATGGCACCCCAAGTGAAAAATCAAGGCGTCGTGGTTGCGAACATGAGTGGTAATAATACAATTGCTCTAGTTAGCGGAACCCAAGTGACCCTAACTTTTGCAGGTGAACAATTAGTAAACGTTAATGTAGACGCATCTGTCATTAACAGTTTAATTAAAAACAAGCATTTAATCCAAACGAATGGTGGTCAAGTGATTATTGCTGCTAACGCAGCCTCGGACTTGAGATCTTCTGTGCTAGTCAACAGCGGCACGATCTCTGCGGATGGATTTAATGTTCAAGGCGGTAAAATTTATTTAACTGCCGGCAAGATCAAGCAAAAAGGAGTGGTAACAGCTAGCGCTACTAGTAATTCTTCTAGCAAAAGAGTTGGTGGTGGTTCGATTGTAGCAAAAGCAAATACAATCAAGCTAACAGCTGGATCACAAACTTTAGCTAGAGGGGATTATGCTGGCGGCGTTATTGATTTTAGTGCTTTCAAAAAAGTAAACGTACAAGCTAATGCAGTGGTGGATGCTTCTGCAGTAGTAAGTGGTAATGGTGGATCGATCCGCATTGATGCACCTAAGGTAAGTATCCAAGGCACTCTAATAGCACAGGGTGGAAAAGACCAAGGAAATGGTGGTTTCATTAAGGTTATTACTAGTGATTTCGTGACAGCTAGTTCAGCCATCATTAACGCAGGTTCTCAAATAGCAAGCAGTATTGCTGGGGTTTGGACGATGTCTATGCCTGTCATCAATATTGATGCAATGTTTGCAAACTTGATTTCTGCAACCTTGGAGACAACTAAAGTAGTATTAAACGCTCTGGCAAACGTTGTGTACACTTTGGCAAATTCGGATCTTAACAATTCGGCATTAGTTAGATTACTTGAAGGAGTGGTGGTGTACAAAACTACATCTACAAGAACTAGTTTAGAGTTGAATTCAGATGGATCCATCTACCTATCAGGTCAGGTTGTTGCAAACGATGGTAGCCTTTTAGATATTGTATTAAGTGGCACTAATACAATTTCTGCTAACGAACTAGTTAAGTTAATTGCAAGTAGCGTTACAATTGACTCTAAACAGGGCGAGGTTGAACTTAATGGCGCATCAATTACTACTGATGGTGGTACTATCAACATCGCAGCCAAGGGCGACATCAACCTTATTAATTTAAATGTAGTTGCAAACAACCCAATGGATGGAGGCGAGATTATAATTGCCTCATCTAATGGAATTGTAAATCTGCAACAGTCCTACATTCAGACTAATGGTGGCGTCGGCCGAGGTGGAACCATCTCTATTACAGCAAATCAAGATGTGGCAGTTTTAAATACTAATGTTTTAGCAAATGGAGGAGAAAATGGAGGACAGGTTGTTATCATATCAGAGGGTGGAGATGTAAATCTTAACCAAGCTCTAGTTCAAACCAACGGTAGCACCGGCCGTGGTGGGACAATTTTAATATCTGGTGCGAACCAAACTCTAATCTCAGGCACCGAGATTAATGCAACAGGTTAT
>LIBD01000161.1 GCA_001437855.1 Actinobacteria bacterium BACL4 MAG-120820-bin23
TCTCTGAGGCGACCGTTTCTAGAGCCCTGAACAACCCTGAGATTGTGACTCCGGAGCTGTTGAAGCGTGTAAATGAATCTATCAGGGCTCTGAAGTACCGGCCGAACCCTCATGCCAAGAGTCTTGCTGGTCTGACCTCTCCCTCTGTGGGGATTTTGCTTTTTAACGAGGTTGGTGAAGTGTTCCGAAGCCCTTTCTGGGCGCAAGCAATCTCATCTCTATACCCCAGCCTACTATCGAGAGATTTCCAATGCAGCCTTATTTTCCAGCCTAAAAATCTGTTTGGGCAAAATCAAAAAATTAGTAAAACTTCATTCTTAAGATTTCTAAGAACTCGATATGTTGACGCCTTTATTATCTTAGGTTTTCCGCCTTTAGAGACTCTCGAAGCTTTTGAAGAGTGCAACATCCCAATACTGATGTGGGGACGACCACTAAGTTTGAACAGCAACATTGCTTATGTAGAAACTGATAACTTACATGGAGCTGCAGACGCTGTTAACTATTTGATAGACAAAGGACGATCAAAAATCGCTTTGATTTCAGCTCGAAGCGACTCAACTGGGTCAACCGATCGATCCCAAGGGTATCTAATGACTCTGGAGAGGCGCGGCTTGCCTGCAGATGAGCAGTTGATCGTTCATGGTAACTATTCTCTAGAGTCTGGTAGGTCTGCCATGCGTTCGCTCTTGAAGCGAAGCATTGACTTCGATTCAATTTTTGCTATCAATGATTCTATGGCATTTGGAGCACTGGAAGTCCTAGCTGATTTAAAAATTAAAGTGCCAAAGAAAATAGCTATCGTTGGTTTTGATGGGGTGCAATCTGAAAATCGTTTTTCACAAGACTTAACAACAGTCTGTATTGACATTCAAACCATCTGTAATTTGCTTGTAGACAAATTAGGAAAGGTCTTAAATGGCAAGTCTGTAAAGTCTGAGCTCGTCCCTGCTCTCTTATTGGCTAGAGAAACAGCCTAGGATTAATCCCCCATGCTATTTACAAACGCTGACTTATATGAAAAAATGAAAGCGCTTTCATCGCCTCTACTAGGTAGCAAAGGAACTCCAAATGATTGCAGGTAGCGTGGTCGCCGAGAAGGTTCTGGAACAAGCAACGAAGTCTCTTTGGGATGAACCTAACTCAAGAGGCCGCTGCGCCCGCTCTATTTCAGCAGCACTGATTGCTTATGCAGCTGGGGATTCATTTGGAGTTTCCTATGAATATCATGGAGAGAAAATCCCCGTAGATACATTGCATATCGGCCCAAGAAGAAAGAGGGCTGGTGAAAATGGCCCTCTTGAAATTGATGACAGTTGGCCATTGGGTGGAGTTAGCGATGACACCATGCTCAGCCTCCTAACAATATTTGCTATGGAAAAAGGTGAGGCGAGTAAGTCTGGAGTTGAATTTCTTAATTCTTTACGAAGAAACCTACCTACATTGCGAGGGCTAGGACCAACCACAAGGGCTGCTTTGGGATTTGAATTACGAGAAATTGAAAAAGCGATGATCGCAACGGGTAAACTTGTTATTGGAAACACTAATGGCGGAATGATGCGAACTGCATTGATTGGTCTTGCTTATGATTCTAGTGAAGAGACTGCCCGTCGCGAAATGATTACTGAATTGACTCTTGCTACGCACAAGGATGCAAAAGCCGTAGATTGTGCAGTTCTGGCGTCACGACTTTATAGCGATGCAACATCGAATGGGTCAGAAAACTCCTTAATTTCACTACTTAATGACGAGTTAAGTAAAATTCAGTCGCCTACGCCAGAAGTTTCTACTGGAGTTAAAAACCTAGACCGCTGGAGCCCACCTGAAGAAGGAATCTCTTTGGATCCCTTAGAAACCCTCTCTGCGGTGTATTGGACTGTTACCCATGCAGAGAGTGCGCTCGATTCCTACCGAATCGCCTGTGAGCTTGGAGGCGATACAGATACGGTTGCAGCCCTTGCCACTGGACTCTTAGCAGC
>LIBD01000162.1 GCA_001437855.1 Actinobacteria bacterium BACL4 MAG-120820-bin23
TGAGGTAGAAGATTATTTACATATGCTTGATCTGCCCAAGCCAGATGAGCAGTTAAGATTTTGGCCGGTAACGGAGGAGGTAAATAATGCTAGAAACTCTGGCCCTGCGTTAGCTCATCCAATTGCACTGCCAGAGAGTGAAACGCTTTTTTAATTTATTTTTAAGCATGCAAGAAATAAAGCTGGCTGCCGATTAACTTTTTTTCCGGCGCTGCCTGGAAGTAGCGCTAAAAGGTAATGGCCAACTTGCACTTTGTCAGTGGGGTTTAGTATCTTATCGAACAAATGTTCGAACGCAAATTAGGCGCTAATAGTGGCGTAAATACCCCTGCCCAAATTCGCCAGCTAACCGATAAGGGTGAGCCAGTTGAGTTTGTTTATAACGGGGTGCGCTTTCATATTAATCAGATTCTTACCCACTGGCTGCAGACAAATAATTGGTGGCAAAGTTTAGGTAATCAGATAGATACCGAGGTAGAGGATGAAGTAATTAAGTTTTGGCAGGTAGAGGCAGCGCCAATTGGCGCCATCACTACCTTTGAGATCGAGTTTAATCAAAGTAATAACTCTTGGCAGATTAGGCCAAGCTCTAGAGTTAACTCTAGAAATAAGAAGTAAGTGATCATAAGTTGATCAAAGATTTCACCCATCTATCGGTAGCCTCTGGCTACTCCTTTAAATTTGGCACCGCAAGCCCGGAAAAATTAGTTAAGCAGGCAGCCAAATTAAATCTAAAATCCTTAGCGTTAACCGATCGTGACAATATGGCTGGGGCGATTAGATTTGCTAAAGCTTGTGAAGCATTTGATATCAAGCCAATCTTGGGAATTAATCTTGGCTTTATTCAAAAGCAGGAGCGAATTACGCTTCTTGCCCAAAGTGGCAAGCTCTCATCCTTATATCGATTAATTACCGCAATCAACACCAATAGCCCAGATGGGGTATTAACCAAAGAGATATTAGAAAAGTTTGCCCATTATGCAAAGGATGTTATCGCCCTCTTTGGCCCACAAAGTAGTTTGGTTAAAAACCTAATTGCAAGAAATGAGGGGGCAGCGTTAAGTATCTATCAGTTAAGTAGTAATTACTTTGCCAAGGTAGCAGTTGAGTGTGTTAGCCATTTAGAGCGAGCAGGTAACTTAAGATCAACCGCTTGCGCTGCTAGATCCCTATCCTTTGCTATTAAACATCAGATCCCTGCAGTATTAAGTAATCAGGTGCGATTGCTTACCCCGCAAGATGGCCCAGTTGCAGATCTACTAGATGCTAGTAGAAAGCTAGTTTTAATCAGTGATGCCAGCTTAGATCGCAGCAATGGCGAGGGGTATTTAAAAAGTAGCGAGCAGATGTTTTTAGTAGCAGATCAGATTGCTAGAGCAGCAGGTGAGGTAAGTAGTAAAGGTTTACTTAAAGTAGGTGAAGATATTGCCCAAAGCTGCCAATTATCTGCTCGCGGTGAGATTGGCTTGGGAAATATTCACCTGCCAGAGCCAGCATTATTTAACGCCCAAAATAATGGGCAATTAATCACCGTATTAGAAAATAAGGCAGCAGATCAGATTAATTACTACTACCCACCAGGTATGAAGGATGAGGTAGAAGCTAGGTTAGCTAAGGAGATTTGGATTGTTAATCAATTAGGTTTTGCCTCCTACTTTTTAACGGTAGCAAGTATTACCGATGCTGCCAAACAATTAGGGATTCGAGTTGCCGCCAGAGGTAGTGCGGCCGGCTCACTTATCTGCCACCTACTTGGTATCTCAGAGGTAGAGCCAATCTCAAATGGATTGTTAATGGAGCGATTTTGTTCGATCGAGCGAAATGAGTTGCCAGATATAGATATTGATGTGGAGTCAGATCGAAGATATGAGATCTATGACTTAATCTTTAAAAAGTACGGCGATGCCAATTGGCAAAGTGAGGTTAATCAATCACGGTGTGCCACGGTGGCAATGGTGGAGCGATATCGC
>LIBD01000163.1 GCA_001437855.1 Actinobacteria bacterium BACL4 MAG-120820-bin23
CCACCACAATTAGTAATTGTTGATGGTGGAAAACCTCAAGTAAATGCTGCGGCTAAAGCATTGAGTGAATTAGGAATAAGTGATATTGCTATATGTGGACTAGCTAAGAGGTTAGAAGAAATTTGGTTACCAAACAACAGTGAACCAATAATATTTCCACGTCACAGTGAGGCACTTTACCTACTGCAAAGAATTCGAGATGAGGCTCATAGATTTGCAATCAATTTCCATCGATCCAAAAGGTCGAAGCTAATGGTTGAATCCTTACTCGATGAAATTGACGGGCTAGGTGAAACAAGAAGAAAAGCGCTATTGGCGGTGTTCGGCAGTGTGACAGCTTTAAAATCAGCATCGATAGATGAGATATCTGCAGTGCCGGGCATAGGCCCCAAGTTGGCAAAGGTAATTTTCGCAAAATTAATTCGGCAGGAAAGTATTGATACATCTACAGGTGAAATTCTAGATGCTTGACAGATGTAGCAAGATAAGGGCATGAGTAAAGATTCCAGAGTATTAATTGTCAGTGGAATGAGTGGGGCCGGCAGATCCACGGTCGCACACGCATTGGAAGATCTAGGCTGGTATGTTGTAGATAATTTGCCCCCGGCAATGATTGAGAATCTTGTAAATCTTCTAAAATCTACAATCACCAAGATTGCAATTATCATTGATGTTAGAGGTGGAGAATTCTTTGATAGTTTTTCAAAATCTGTTGCTGATCTGACCAAATTAGGTGTTTCTAGTCAAACGATATTTATCGATGCAGCTGACGATGCCCTAGTAAGAAGATTTGAATCAACTAGACGTCCCCACCCGTTGCAAGGGTCAGGCCGAGTGCTGGATGGAATTTCAAAGGAGCGTGAGCGCTTAAGAGAGATTAAGGAGTCAGCTGACTTGATAATTGACTCATCTTCTTTAAATATCCACCAACTAGAGCGGAGAATTTCAGATTATTTCCAAGATGAGAGTGATGCTGATTTGAGTGTAAACATTCTTTCTTTTGGTTATAAATATGGATTACCGGCAGATGCTGATTTGGTTATGGACTGCCGGTTTATATCAAATCCACATTGGGTCCCCGAACTAAGACCGCTAAATGGGCTAGATCAGGAAGTTAGCAATGCTGTACTTAGTAGTGAAAATGTTCAAGAGTTCTTAACTAGATACGAACTGCTGTTTCAGACAATGGCGCTTGGATTTATTAACGAAGGTCGGAAGTTTCTTACGCTTGCAATTGGATGCACTGGTGGAAAACACCGATCTGTTGCAATTACAGAAGAGTTATTGAATCGGTTAAAAAATGGAAATAAGTTAAATAAGTTCAAAATTAATTCTCAAGCCACACATAGAGATTTAGGTAGAGAAATCTAGTGAAAAACCTGAAAGTCGTCTGCTTGGGCGGCGGGCATGGTCTGGCTGCGACTTTAGGTGCTATGCGCAACTTAACTCCAGAGGTAACTGCAATAGTTACAGTTGCCGATAATGGCGGATCCTCAGGGCGTTTGCGGGAAGAGTTCAATTCTTTGCCACCAGGAGATTTAAGAATGGCCTTAGCGGCTTTGTGCGCAGATGATGAGTGGGGAAGAAGTTGGGCTGATATATTGCAATATCGATTTACTAGTCAAGGTGAATTAAATAATCATGCACTAGGCAACTTGCTGCTTACTGCTCTATGGGATCGCGGATTAGAGACCGTGCAGGGTCTAGATAAAGTAGGGCAGTTACTTAAAGTTGTAGGACGAGTACTACCTATGGCCTTAGAACCTTTGGACATAGAAGCTACCTTTACTACTGGGGATGGACAAAAAGTGGTAAGAGGCCAGATAGAGGTTGCTGAATATAAGGGAAAAGTTGAAGACTTGAGATTGATTCCAAGTAACCCCAAGGCCACTAATGAGGCAAATCTTGCAATCACAAATGCTGACTGGATCTGCATAGGTCCAGGATCATGGCTATCTAGTGTTATG
>LIBD01000164.1 GCA_001437855.1 Actinobacteria bacterium BACL4 MAG-120820-bin23
AGCTGTTACTAGCACTTGAGATTGAGCTAAAACCAGCGCCAATCACAACTAGCAGCGATAGGCTCAAACCAGTTCTAGCTAGCCGTTTTGCTTGTCTTGCCTTCATCTTTTCGTACTCCGTTAATAACAGGTCCGTAGGGGATTCGAACACCTGTTCTATAGAGTATTAAACACCACGCCACTGACAATGTCTACTTAAAACCGAACAAATGTTTGATTTTTTCCTCGACCCCTGCTACCCTTCATTTATGGCTAAAAAAGAGGTAAAACAGCAGGTAACTGAGCTGCCAGATGGCCCAGCCGATGACAATGGGCTCACCCCTAGGCAGTTAAAGATTTTATCTGTTATCAAAAAAGCGGTTGAGGATCAGGGTTATCCGCCCAGCATGCGCGAGATCGGCCAAGCTGCCGGCCTATCCTCTACCGCCTCCGTCACCTACCAATTACAGATCTTGGAGGAAAAAGGTTGGATCCGCCGGGATGCCTCTCGTGGTCGGGCGATTGAAATCACTCTTCCTGGTCAAGATGGTGAGGCGGCCCCGCAGGATAAAACAAGATTAATTCCATTAGTTGGCAAGATTGCAGCTGGAAATCCAATTTTAGCTGAGCAGATAGTTGAAGAG
This sequence comes from Actinobacteria bacterium BACL4 MAG-120820-bin23, assembly GCA_001437855.1. Lineage (GTDB taxonomy): Bacteria > Actinomycetota > Actinomycetes > Nanopelagicales > Nanopelagicaceae > Nanopelagicus. The sequence continues at coordinate 624 of LIBD01000164.1, forward strand.
GTTCTACCACTGCCGGAGTCAATTGTTGGTAAGGGTGATCTCTTCCTACTGCAAGTAAAGGGAGATTCCATGATTGATGTGGCAATTTGCGATGGTGATTATGTAGTTATTAGATCGCAAAAGAGTGCGGAAAAGGGTGAGATTGTTGCGGCCATGATTGATGGTGAGGCAACGGTTAAAACCTGGTCTAAAAAAGATGGACATTACTGGTTGCTACCGGCAAATGATGATTACGCGCCAATTCCAGCAGATGATGCACAGATACTAGGTAAGGTAACAGCGGTTCTAAGATCTGTTTAAGCTGGCTTAAAAACCTCTTGGCTAAATGAATCTTTAATTATTTCTCTTCCCTGCTCCAAAGATTTTATAACTCCCTCGGCTTGCATCTGGGTAATTATATTGCCTAACACAGTTGCCTCCACTGGACCTGCGTAAACAGTTTTTCCAGTTGCATTAGCGGTTAGTTGATTTAATAATTTATTAGCACTGCCACCACCAACAATATTAATTGAATTAATTTTTCTACCAGCAGCTAGCTCAAGTTGAGCTATTACCTTCACATATGCATCCGCTAAGGAATCAAAAATACATCTGGCATACTCAGCTGGAGTAGTTGGCACTGCTTGATTACTCTCCTGACATAGCGCAGCTATTCGCTCTGGCATCGCTCCTGGCTTTTCAAATCTTCGATCATTTGCATCAATTACCGCACCCCTTGGTAGTAATGCTGCCTCGGCGGCAAGTTGGGCAGCGGTGTATTTCTCACCCTTTGCCGCCCAGTAATCCAATGACTCCTCAAGTAACCACATACCAGCAACATTTTTAATAAATCTAATTCGATCCTCAACGCCCATCTCATTTGTAATATTAAAATCCATCGCAGTTTTATCAGTGACTGGTTTATCTAACTCCAAACCAACTAATGACCAGGTGCCACTGGAGATATAAGCTGAATCTTTTTGAGTTGAAAGTGGTGTGCCCGCCACAGCACTTGCGGTGTCATGGGAGCCAACTGAGATCACCTTGATGCCATCTAATTGCCCATGGCCAGTGATTACTCCCATTTGCTGCTTGGGTTTATTAATTGCTGGAAATATCTGGCGCTTAATACCTAACTTATCGATTAACTGCCAATCCCAATCCCGGGTGTGAACATTAAGTAATTGGGTGGTAGAGGCGTTGGTAATTTCAGTACTAATTGAGCCGCAAAGTAGGTAATTCATTAGATCTGGCACCATTAAAAACTTATCAGCCTGGTTATAGATCGCTGAGTTTTTCTCAGCGAATAATTGATACATCGTGTTAATGAAAATAAACTGAACACCAGTTCGGCT
>LIBD01000165.1 GCA_001437855.1 Actinobacteria bacterium BACL4 MAG-120820-bin23
CGATAGAACCACTCGGGATGCTGAGATATCAGAGGAGAAACTGCTGGACTTCCCTCTCGCCAAGCTTCTTCAAAGTCAATAATGTGCCTTGACCAGGCAATGTAGTAGTTGGAGGGATCTTTTACATCGGTACTAAAACTGTCATAAGTTGTTTCATCAACTCGATCCTTATATGGACCACTTCGTACGCCATCTGCCGCACTGGTTATTGATTCTTTATCTAAAACTCCATGAAGCAGAACATCTAAAATAACTCGAATTCCAATTTTATGGGCCTGTTGGACTAATCGTTTAATCTCAGCCTTTTCTCCGTAGGAAGTATCAATATCCCAATAGTCGTGCACGTTATAGCTTGGGTAAGGCTGACGTGGCATAAGTTGTATACAGGTAAATCCCATCTTCTTGATTCGAGGCAAATCTGAAATCAAGTCGGTGGCAGTTGGATAAGGCCCATACTTGTTGACTTTAGCAAAAATCGAATAACCTAATTGAGCTTCGAATATCATCGAATGCTTAATCCACTCTGGTGGCCTTGCTGGAGAAGTTACCCCTCGCTCTCCAAGCCAGTATTGAAACACTGGAGGAAATTTCTCCCAAATAGGAACGTCGAGATCTATAGACATTAAAGAAATTGGGATGCTGCTCGCAACCTTTAGGTCACTGCAGAACTCTGTTTTGATCTTCAGATTAATTTGACTACTAGAGATTCCCTGAACTTCAACTTCGGGAATTTCGACATCGCCATCAACCCAAAGAGCGAGGTTTTCACTCTGATCTGCTGAGCTTAGGTGGATTAAACCTGATGAGCCGCGCAGCCCCCCCATAGGCGAGATTCCTGTAGAGGAAGCTAATTCGCTTAATGGCAAATTTCCTCTCATTCCATTTCCAGCAATATTGCTCAGCCATTGGCTTTCAGGTAATTCAAATTTAAAGTCTGCTACTAGATTACGCACAATCAAATCTTGATTGCCAATGAAAATTACCTTAGTTGAAAGCGCTGGTCCATTACGATTCATTGAATAAACTACTTGAGCATTTGCTGGGCCAATCAAAATTGGAATAATCCAGCTGACTCCCTGCAAATCTTGAGACGTGAATGGCTCTCCGACGCGCTTTATTGAGCTAGACCATTGGGTGTCAAAATACTCCAGACCACCAACCGGATTACGCCGCTCTCCGCCTCCGGTTTCAATCATTAACGTTGTCGCTACCTTGATGAAGAAATTTTTTCCACTCTTGGTCAGGCGAAATTCGCTTGGAAGACCCGAACTTTCATCGAATTCTAGGCCGTGATTGGACTCTTCATGGTTGAGTCTCATAGAGATTTCCTAACGAGACAAACGGCCAGATAAAGCGCGATGCCCGAGCAGGGACAGAATTATCACTAATCCAAAGCCCAATCCCGTGTAGTATCCATCGAGCCCCACGGCTACAACTCCGGTGTTGATAAACACAACGGTGGTGGCACCAATTACTAATCCAGCAATTGTTCCCTTGCCACCTGTTACTGGAGTTCCTCCTACGAAGACTGCAGCTAAAACAGGTAGTAGATAACCCTCTCCCATCGTTGAGTAATAGGTAGAGTTCATGAGAATTGAGATTGTGGAAGTAATCGAACAACAGACACCCACCAAAACAAAGCAGAGCACTTTGACTCTTGAGATATTTACACCCATCGCCCTACCAGCCTCCGGGTTGTCACCTGCTATGTGAACATGAATACCAAAGCGATGGCGATTGAAAATAATGCCCAGTATTAGAGCTATTCCTAACCCCCAGATTAATTGAGCAGGTATCGGACCCCAAGATCCCACAACTGCTGCTCGGATCGGAGAATCGTCAAATTTCGGAAACTGACGCAGTTGTCCTTTATTTAGCACTTGAGTAATACCTGCGAACATGAAATTTACGCCTAGCGTCGTAATGAGAGAAGAAAATC
>LIBD01000166.1 GCA_001437855.1 Actinobacteria bacterium BACL4 MAG-120820-bin23
AATTAAAACTCCCTTAGCCCGCCATAGTGGATGATCACTAGGTAGTGGCTCTGGATCTGTTACATCGACAGCTGCCGTAATTCGACCAGAATTCAACTCTTTTACTAAAGCATCGGTGTCAACAATTGGGCCACGGGCAACATTTACTAGTAAGGCCCCATCTTTCATTAATGATAAGCGCTTGGCATTAAATAAGTGTTTAGATTCAGCTGTTAATGGCAATATTAAAATTACTACATCAAGAGTTGGTAAGTGTTTGTCCAAATCAGAAATTGCAGTTGTGTTATCTCGACCACTTTGAGTAAATGGAATAATTTCAACAGCAAATCCCGAGAGCATTTTCGCAATTGTCGTTCCAATTGACCCAAATCCAATAATGCCAATTTTTCGATCATTAATTGATTTATTCTTAACATGCACCCAGGAGGACTTATCTTGATTGCGAACAAAATCTGGAAAACCGCGCAAAGATGCAATTGTTAAACCAACAGCTAATTCAGCTGTGGAATCATCATGAATACTCTTGCCATTACATAATGTCATCCCATCGCGAACAAACTCCAGAGCATCGTCAAAACCGGCATTTGGCATTTGTAATATCTTAAGATTTGGCATCTTCTTTGTTAGTTCTAATGCTGGCCTACCACCCATATAGACCGGTACATAAAATGTAATTTCAGATAAATCTGAAGACTCAATTGGTGTTGTGGCTGGGGATAATCTCTTAAATTTACTTGGTACATTCAAGTCATCCCATTGAGTCCAAATTACATGCTCTGACATCACTTTATCCGATCATTTATATCAAGTGGAGTGGTTATAACCTTATTTACTAACGTGCCAATCTGATCTACGGCAATTGTAACTACATCACCGTTTACTAGTGAAATATCAAGAGGTGGCACAATTCCTGTCCCGGTTGATAATAAAACTCCTACTGGAAAGTGTTGGCATCTAAATAGATAGCTAACTAAATCTTCAAAGGATCGATTTAGGGACTTTAGAGAAGTTTCTGCTTGCCAAACAATTGAACCACTGCGTTCAATTTTTGCATGAATATCAAGCTTGTCATGATCAAATATCTCCCAAATTGGCCTAATCATTGGGCCAAGTGAATTTGAACCGTAATATATTTTGGCTTGGGATAAATACAGTGGATTTTCTCCCTCGATATTTCTAGATGTCATATCATTACAAATACTCATTCCAATTAACTCTGCAAATCTATTAATCACAATAGCGACCTCAGGCTCTGGTACCGAGGTGAGCGCGTCCGCTCTAATGCCAACCTCTGCACCGTGCCCTACAGTCCGTCTTGCAGTTGCCTTGAAAAATAGCTCAGGCCGATCAGCTTCATAAACTAATTGGTAAACATCGGGTATTCCGCTCTCCTCTTTTCGAGCATCCCTAGAGCGCTGATAGGTGACACCAGCTCCCCAAACTTCAGTATCTGGGGCAACTGGTGCAGCCAGTTCGCCATTTATCTCTTTTGAACTAGCAGTTTCATAGATTTTTTTTAGATCAGTTAGATTTAGTTTAAGTGCATCAGATAATGTCTTTAAGCCTGGAATTTCAAAATACTTACCGTTGATCTCTTTAACTAATTGGTACTTTTCAGTTGAAGTTTTAACTACTGCTAAATGGCTCAAATTAAATCTCAATCCGATTTACAAGCCCTGATTCTTCGAGTGCGTTCCATGCAGCTTCTGGAATATCCATGTCAAAATCAGAAATATTTGAGATTAGCTCTTTGACACTCCTAGAGCCAGTTACTACACAGGTTACTGCTGGGTGACGCAATGGAAATTGAATTGCAGCAGCAGTTAATGGGACATGAAAATCAGCTAGTAGCTGTTTAATATCTAATGTCCGCTTGAGAATCTCTGGTGTCACTTTCACATAATCATAAGTTGATTCTAGAGTTGGGTTTGCCAA
>LIBD01000167.1 GCA_001437855.1 Actinobacteria bacterium BACL4 MAG-120820-bin23
CCCCACCTCGAAGCAGTTGATAATTCAGACTCATACGTTCTTCTACTGTAAAACTGCCATTAAAAATTGATTCAGTTATTTGGGCCAAAGTTGGCCGTTCCACCTCGGCTAAAAACCCAACATGGCCTAAGTTAATTCCCAGTACCGGCATACTCTTACCTCGGCACAACTCCGCCGCTCGCAACATCGTGCCATCACCGCCCAGCACTAATGCTAAATCGGCTTGTTCACTATCTTGCCAAGGAGTAGTTCCAGCTGTATTTATGGTTGAGAAAACTTTTAATTTTTTCTCATTAAATAACTTTGCTAGCTCAGTTGCTGTTGAGATAGCTTCCGCCCTTGTTGGGTGAGTAACAAGCAGTACTGAAGTAATCTTCTTACTCATGCTGGCCCCGTTTCGATCGCAAGGTCTAAATCTACTTGCCTTAAGGCAGGTGCGCCTTTTTGTAACCACAGAAAATACTCCACATTCCCGCTAGGTCCAGGAAGTGGGCTTGCTACTACCCCTAAACAACCAAATCCTTGTTCATATGCGGAAGCAGCTACCGCAGCTACCGCCTCTTTTCGAAGCTGGCCATCGCGAACTACGCCACCTGCACCAAGCTTGTCTTTACCAACTTCAAATTGTGGCTTAACCATTACCAAGAAATTCGCTGCCTCACTTGCAACTGAAAATAATGCTGGTAGAACTAACTTTAAAGAAATAAATGATAGATCGGCAACCACTAGATCGATCTGCTCACCTACTTGGGCAGCGGTCAAATGGCGGACATTGACTCTATCTAAAATCTTTACCCGCGCATCACTTTGCAATTGCCAAGCAAGTTGACCATAACCAACATCAACTGCCACTACCTTCTTAACTCCTCGCTTTAATAACACATCGGTAAATCCGCCAGTTGATGCCCCCGCATCTAAGGCGGTAACACCAGCGACATTTAAGTTTGAAAAGTGATCTAGTGCGCCAGATAACTTATGGCCACCGCGAGAGACATACTCATCTTGTTCATCAGCTAATTTAATAGAGGATTGAGCATCAACTACTGAAGCAGATTTACTTACAACCATGCCATTTACTAAAACTTTATTTGCCGCGATTAAATCGGCTGCGACCTCTCTTGATCTGGCTAATCCGCGGCGCACCAATTCAGCATCCAAGCGGCTTTTCACGCTACCTACACTCCGTCAAGATTTGTTAATGCTTGCTGCAATTGAGCGTGAATTCTTTCAAACTCTGCGCTGTGTTCTGCTAGCGGCAAATCATTTACCGCCTTTACGCGTTCTTTAATCTTTGCTAAATCAATCTCGATTTGATCTGCGCTAATTGAGTTATCCATACTCCTAAGGTACTAAAAATCATTGTTTTATGCTGGTTTATTAGGTAATTTCTTGGAGCTAGAAAAAAATAAACCCCAGTTTTTAGGTGGGGTTTATTACTTAAATTGAGTCCGGCGGCGATCTACTCTCCCACAAGGTCCCCCTTGCAGTACCATCGACGCTATAGGGCTTAACTTCCGGGTTCGGAATGGGACCGGGTGTTTCCCCTATGCTAAGGCCGCCGAAACATTATTGAGTTATCAAGACAAGAATAAAAAAATAATTAGAAATTAATCTAATCAATTATTTTTATCCCCGACCGTAGCTCGGGAACCACACAGTGAACGCGATTCAAATTTATTTTTTGTTAGTAGTTAAATCCTCGACCTATTAGTACCGGTCAGCTGCAAGGCTTGCGCCTCTTCCACTTCCGGCCTATCAACCCAATAGTCTCTTGGGGGTCTTACCTGGTAAACCAGTGGGAAACCTAATCTTGAAGCGAGCTTCCCGCTTAGATGCTTTCAGCGGTTATCCCTTCCGAACGTTGCTAATCGGCCGTGCTTCTGGCGAAA
>LIBD01000168.1 GCA_001437855.1 Actinobacteria bacterium BACL4 MAG-120820-bin23
CTCTGTTGCTGGCAACACCATTAATGCAAATGAGACCGGCAGAGTTATCTCACCAGTAATTACCAATGGCTCACCAATTGCTAACTCATCCAATGTTCTAGCCACCACACCCTCAACTGAGTTTTCAATTGGCACTAATGCTTTCTGACAAGCACCTGTCCTAATTGCATTAAGTGTGGCAGTGACATTTGCATAGGCAATTAATTCATCTCCTGCCTTTGCCACCTTTTGCAGAGCAGCTTCAGTGAAGGTGCCAGCAGGGCCAAGGTAGGCGTACTTAATTGACATGGGTTAAGGGTAGCCGAGCAGCTTGCGAGTGCGTGCTGGATAATCAGTTATCACAGCATACGCCCCTAATTTTTCACATAATTTTAGATCAGATTCAGTATTTACTGTCCAAATATAAAGTTTTATACCTCTTTTTTTATACCTGCGTGCAATATCTGGATATTTACTTAATAACTTAATATCAACCGCTGCAATCTTTGTTGGCGTAATTTTTGCATAGAACTTATTATTTATTAATAAGCCGCTTTTGTATAAACCCCGTGACATAAACATATTACGCAAAGTAGCAAAATAAGAAAAAGAGATTAAGGTGATACTTATGCCAGCTGATTTGATCTGATCTTTGTATTGTTTTAATAAGCTATGAGTTAACCTTTCAACCCGGCCAGCGGTTGGCACTGGGTGTTTAAACTCAATTACTAAATCTTTTTTATTTTCTAATGCTAGCTTTAATAATTGCTCAAAGGGGTATGGTGAAATACTTTGAGATAATTGGGCAAATGTAGTATCTGCAATCTTTAAATCAATATTTGATAATCTCTTAGTATTACTATCGTGGTAGCAAATTATTTGATTATCTTTAGTTAATCGCAAGTCACACTCAAAACCATCAGCGCCCTGAGTTAGCGCCTGCTCATAAGCAAGTTGGCTGCCTTCAGGAAACTCCCCACTTGCACCCCGATGGGCAATGATCAACATATTCCTACCTTAACTCTTCTCACACCTGCCCCTTTTTTTGCGATAGAAATTTCATTATTTATTTAAGTAAATATATGGTGAGATTGGCTCTATGGCCTGGCAATTTAACTCATACGCTCAAACAGATCTGGGTTTGGTGCGCCAAGGCAATGAGGATGCCGCCCTTACTAGTTCAAATCTAATTGCCGTAGCCGATGGTATGGGAGGACATGCCGGGGGTGAGGTAGCTAGCGCCATTGCTATTAACACCTTAGCTAAAATTATTTCTCTTCTTGAAAGTAATGAAATTGATGCTGACTCCAAAGATGATTTATTTGTAAATATCACCCACCAAATTGATGATCAAATCCTGCAGAGTTCAAAGGATGATCCAGAGCTATCAGGTATGGGCACGACCCTAACTGCGCTAAATATCTCAGCAGATTCAGTTGGCTTACTGCATGTGGGAGACTCTAGATGTTATCGATACCGAGATAATAAATTAGAACAATTAAGTATTGATCACACCGTAATGCAGGAGTTACTAGATCAGGGCAGATTAACTCAAAGTGAGGTGGCAAGCCACCCACAGCGATCATTGCTTACCCAAGCATTAATGGGTGATAGTGGCATTACGCCCATCTTAATTAATTTTAAAATTAAAACAGGAGATAAATTCTTACTTTGTAGTGATGGCCTAACCAATGTCTTATCAAATTATGAGATTAGTAAGATTATTGAGGCCAACTCTGATGAGGATATTGCAGCTGCGTTAATTGCCGAGGTTAAGGCCAAGGGAGCACCAGATAACATCACAATTATTTGGGCAGATTTGAGTAATAAAAAAATAAACTCACCAGTTAAAAAAATTGGGGCAGCAAATGAATAACCCAATTACTAAGTTAGCTAATGATCGCTA
>LIBD01000169.1 GCA_001437855.1 Actinobacteria bacterium BACL4 MAG-120820-bin23
CTTCCGATCTGCTTCAGCTGATTCAAGAAGAAAAGTTCCAGATCTGTGGTTTGCTAGTTTGCTATAAATTGAAAGTGGAGTCTCTTTCGAACCGATGAGCTTTCGTGCAACAGGAATAACGTTATGAGTTGCCGCGAACTGCCTAAATTCAGTAAGGGACATCATTGCCTTATTCATGTGCTTATTGTGCCTTAGTCGCCCACTGTTTCGTTACTCATAGTTTAATCAGCGTAATTGGCGAATTCCTATGAGTAAATTTAATATACCCCGCTTAAATTCTTATATAAAGTACTTCTTTGAAAATTAACCTAAATCAAAAATTTAGTTCAACCTACCAGGCAATCTGGACCAAGTACTGTTTTTAAATCAGCGCTAAGACTTGGCGAGGATGTGACTTTCAAAGCTTCATCTAATTTTAGTATTGTATTTTTCTCCCCGTCTGCCAATCTTAAATGAACTTCTCGACCACCTGGATGTGAACGCAGAATTTCCTTTACTCGATCAATCACTGGTGGAGTGCACCTTGCCATTTCCATTGAGATTACCAAGGGGCCAGTTGGCACAATATTCAAATCTGGAATACTTAAATCCAAAGCCGAAACTCTTGGCTGTTCCTCTCTTTTATCTACCCTGCCCCTAATCGCAACAATCCTATCTTCGACCAAATTAACGCCATGAGTTGAATAAGAATTAGAGAAAAATAGTACATCAATTGCACCTTCTAGATCTTCGACAGTGACTATTGCCCAAGGCGCTCCTTGCTTTGATACTTTTCGTTGAATTTGAGTAATCAATCCGCAAATTGTAATTACTTGATCATGCCCAACTTCAGAAATTTGGCTAATCGTAAAGTCAGATACGCTCTTTAAGACATGTTCTACTCCAAGTAGTGGATGATCCGATACATATAATCCAAGCATTTCTCTTTCATAACCAAGTAAAACCATTTTGTCCCACTCAGTATTTGGAATATCAAGCTCTACTCCACTAACAGAGGTTGTTGCAGTACTGCCACCAAAAAGATCAAACTGTCCAATAGATTCAGCTCTCTTAGTTTCAGAAATTGCATCCAGAGCTTCTGGATAGACCATCATTAAACCCCTTCGTGTGTGTCCTAAGGAGTCAAATGCACCAGCTTTGATTAGTGACTCAATACTTTTTTTATTACAAACAATTGAATCTACTTTCGATAAAAAATCACCAAAATTAAGATATCTATCTTTATCAATTCTGTTCTTAATTATTGACGTGACAACATTCTCTCCAACATTTCTTATTGCAGTAAGACCGAATCGGATGTCTTCGCCTCTCGGGGTGTATTCAGAGTCTGATTCGTTTACATCAGGAGGTAAAACCTTTATCCCCATTCGCCTGCATTCGTTCAAATATAGAGCGCTCTTATCCTTATCATCTCTAACGCTAGTAAGTAGGGCAGCCATGTATTCAGTTGGATAATTTGCTTTCAAGTAAGCAGTCCAAAAAGAGAGCAATCCATATCCTGCGCTGTGTGCTCGATTAAAAGCATAATCAGAGAACGGGATAAGTGTTTGCCAAAGCTTTTCTATTGCATCTTCTGAAAATCCATTTGACTTCATACCTTGTTCAAAGTGAACTCGTTCTTTATCAAGAATTTCTTTGTTCTTTTTTCCCATCGCCTTTCTTAATAAATCCGCTCTACCGAGGGTAAATCCAGCAACTTTTCGAGCAATTGCTAGCACCTGCTCTTGGTAAACAATTAGTCCATAAGTATCTTTCAAAATTTCATTTAATGGCTCTTCTAACTCAGCATGGATTGCAACAGGTGCTTTACGACGATTCTTGTAATCTGCATACTTATTATGTGAGTCCTCACCCATTGGCCCTGGTCGATAAAGTGCAA
>LIBD01000170.1 GCA_001437855.1 Actinobacteria bacterium BACL4 MAG-120820-bin23
CGGTATTGGCACTTCGTGGTTTCTTTCCCGCAGATGATCTTAAAACTTTTGCAAAACCATTAAGCAGTTTAAATGGTCATCCCAATCGCAATAAAGTCCCTGGCGTAGAGTCAAACACAGGACCACTTGGGCATGGATTTCCAATTGCGGTTGGAACTGCAATTGGCGCAAAACTTAATAATAATAAAAGTCGTACATTTGTAATCCTAGGTGATGGCGAGCTGCAAGAAGGTAGTAATTGGGAAGCGGCAATGTTTGCTGGGCACCGAAAACTTACAAATTTGATCGCAGTTATTGACCATAATGGATTTCAACAAGGAAGCCCAATCTCAAGAACTAATGATCTATCACCACTTGACAAAAAATTTGAGTCATTTGGTTGGGAGGTACGAGTAATCAATGGGCACGATTATCAATCTCTGCTCGCTGCCTTTACAGATGTGCAAAGTAAACCACGGGTTGTTATTGCGCAAACTGTTAAGGGTAAGGGAGTAGATTTTATGGAAAACAAAGCTGAATGGCACCACAAAGTCCCCTCTGCTGAGCAATATGAGGCAGCACTTCAACAATTGAGTAAACAATGACACAAGGCATGATTGAAGAGTTTGATAATCGAATAATTTTTGCTAAGACTCTCATTACACTTGCTCAAGAAAATCCAAAGATTGTGGTTGTTTGTAATGATTCTATTGGCTCCAGCAATTTGACTGAATTTAGAGATCTTTTTCCTGAAAGATTAATCGATGTGGGTATCGCTGAACAAAACATGGTAGGTATTGCAGCTGGGTTGGCTAACTCTGGCTTAACTCCTTTTGTCTGTGCAGCTTCACCTTTCTTAACTGGCCGGGCATTAGAGCAAATAAAAGCTGACATTGTTTACTCCAAAGCAAATGTAAAACTTTGTGGAATGAGTCCTGGAGTTGCATATGGCGAACTTGGTCCAACTCATCATTCAATTGAAGATATTGCTTGGATGCGCGCATTAGATTCATTAACTATCGTGCTCCCGGCAGATGAGATGCAAACTAAAGTAGCTCTAATTTGGGCTGCAAATACTGCAGGACCAGTATTTATGCGAATTGGTAGATTTAAAGTTCCATCTGTTTCGCAAGGTATCAATCCTGCATTTGTGCCAAATAAAGCGATGCGAATCATGGATGGCACAGATATTTCAATAATTGCAGCCGGAACTTTAGTTTCTAGAGCCATAGATGCAGCATTACAGTTAAAGTCTGAGGGCATATCTGCTCGTGTGATTAATCTTTCTACAGTAGTGCCACTTGATAAAACTGAAATTTTGGCTGCGGCCAAAGAAACTAAAGGAATCATTACAGTTGAAGAGTCAGTAACTAGAGGCGGTATTGGTGGTGCAATAGCTGAATTTGTTGTTCAGAATAACCCAGTCCCCATGAAACTTTTAGGAATTGATACATTTGCGCCGACTGGTTCTGCCTCATTTTTGCTTGAGCACTTTGGGTTAACAGCTGATAATATTGTTAATACTGCTCGAGAGCTTTTAAAAAATGGAAAATAACTCTCCGGTTATTCTGGCAATCGATCAAGGTAGCGGATCCACCAAAACTCTCGCTATTGATTTAAAGGGTAAAGTACTAGATCAGTTTGAAGAAAAAATCGCTACAACTTTCCCCAAACCAGGCTGGGTAGAGCAAGATCCTGAAGAAATTTGGCAATCTACTATAAATACAGCAAACAAAATCACTAAGAAATACAAGATTGCTGCAGTAGGTTTAAGTGTTCAGCGAGAATCAATACTTATTTGGGATCGGAAAACAGGCAAAGCTTTAACTCCAGTAATTACTTGGCAAGATAGAAGGGCAACTGAATTAGCAGAATTACATAGTTCTAATGCATTAAGAG
>LIBD01000171.1 GCA_001437855.1 Actinobacteria bacterium BACL4 MAG-120820-bin23
AATATTTTTTAAGCTTTAGGTGGACGAGAAAGAATTCCAGCGCAATTTTCAATTGAAAAATCTCCAGCTGCATATGGAATCACTACGGCATCTCCAGTACTTACAGCAAGCTTTTCGCCATTTCCAAAATTCATTACCCCATCCCCTGTTAAAACGAGAAATAATCCAAATCCAGGCTCGATCTTTTTACTGTCTCCAGTCAAATAATCTGCCCTAAAAAAATTATCTGCTACTGATTTAAATATTTGGTGTGAAGCTGCTTCGTTTTGTTCGAACCTGCTTACTATCTGTAATTGCTGCTCTTGCGACAAGGGATCTAGTAGGAGTGCATCTAATGCGGTATCAAAGCCAAGATTTAAATGTCCATCTTTGTCGCCATCAACTGCAAAGCCATCCCATTCTAATAAGATTGAAAGATCAGTTGGCTCCTGTAGCTCCAGCACAAAGATTCCAGCCTCAATTGCATGTGGCACACCTGCTGGCACAAAAACTGCATCCCCTGCCCTAACATTTTTAAACGCTAATGAGTTAAGTAAGCCAGTTGAGTCATGATCTTTTACTAACTGGGCAACTTGATTTTTCTTCATAGATTCTTTGAAGCCAACGCCAACGCGAGCCCCCGCAGGAGCATCTAACACAATCCATGCTTCAGTCTTACCATGATTGAGCTGTAGTTTTTCTTTCGCAAACTTCCGATCTGGATGGTAATGGACTGGCAATCTTTGATCTGGATCTAATAACTTAACTAACACCTCAGTTGATGTACCAAACTTTTCCAGATGCTTTTGCCCAAGCCATGAGGTGGGGTCTGAATTAATCTCATCTTTAAGAAGTTTGCCCGAAGGTAATTTTGAAAGCCCATTTTCGGTTTCACCAAAGCGGGTGGTGGTTGAACCTATCCACTCCTCAGGTCGCATCGGGCCGCCCGGTCCGTTGCGTAGCTTGCCAATCCGATACCCACCCTTATAAAAATGATCAAATTGGTTTGACGGTAATTTGGTGGGTTTGGCAGAAAAATTACTCACCTATGTAGTTTAAGGGTTAAAGTACTTTCATGCTAGAAAAATCCGAGCGCCCATGGGGACATTATGAGGTACTACAAGAAGGTGCCACATATAAAGTGAAATCAATTCATGTCTTAGCTGGTAAGCGTCTGTCCTACCAAAGGCATAGTAAAAGAAGTGAGCATTGGTATATCACCGATGGAAGCGGTGAGGTAACACTGGATGGAAAGATTCACCATGTCGCCCGCGGCTCTGTAATTGAAATTCCACAAGGATCTCTCCATAGAATAAGTAACACCGGCCAAGTAGAATTGATTTTTATTGAGGTTCAAACCGGAACCTACTTTGGTGAAGATGACATTGAACGAATTGAGGATGATTTCGGTCGCTAGTAGACTTTAACTAAACGGACGATTAGCGCAGCGGTAGCGTACTTCCTTGACATGGAAGGGGTCACTGGTTCGATCCCAGTATCGTCCACCATACTTAAGCCATATGAATAACCAATTTGCCTATCCGCCTACATCTGATGGAAAACCATTTCGGTTGAGTATGGGGCTTAGAGAGCTTGATCCTGCTAATTGGATTGAAGGCGGATCAGATCTAGTTGATCAACTAACTGATCGCAGCAAGATATTGATTGAAAATCGAAATCAAGTTGTTCAAATTCAGCCTGGCCATAATGTTGCAATTGATTACTTTGTATCCAAGATTGTCGAAAATCTGGCGAAATTTCACCCGCAATATGAGGTGAGTGATTCAAAAATTACTCACCTAGAGTCCAAAATTACAGTTGATCTTGCCGAAGATAATCCACTTGTTCAACTATCGCGAATTATTGCCGAGGATCTGTGTT
>LIBD01000172.1 GCA_001437855.1 Actinobacteria bacterium BACL4 MAG-120820-bin23
AATAAGAAAAATTAAGTATTAATATTTAAGCGAACCCCAACTAAAGACTTCGGTCTTACAATTATTTGATCTAATATTTCATCAAATATTTTCTTGTATTTTTCATCAGATAAGACAATGGGACTTCCTTCATCCCCGCCTTCCCGTAGTTGAGCATCAAAAGGTATCTTGGAAAGAAGTGGTACATCTGAACCAACAAGTTGGCTTAATCTGCGCGTAGTTTCTTCGCCTCCTCCACTACCAAAAACTGAAAGCTTCTCCCCGCACTTCACGCATTCACTATCTGACATATTTTCAATTACACCGATTACTGGTTGTTTAATTTGATGAGCTATGCGCCCGGCACGTTCTGCTACTTCAGCTGCGGCAATCTGTGGAGTAGTCACAACAATGATTTCAGAATTAGGAATCAGTTGTCCAAGAGATATCGCAATATCACCAGTGCCTGGAGGTAAATCCAATAAGAGTAGATCTAAATCTCCCCAGTATGCATCGCTTAATAATTGCTCTAGAACTCTATGTAATAAAGGTCCTCGATATGCAACAGGATCTGATCGCTCTGGCTTAAACATCTCCATAGATACAACTTTTACGCCATAGTTTTCAACAGGAATAAATGTTTGATCAATTGCAGTGGGTCTCTTATCTAAAATTCCCATTAGTCTAGGAATTGAATGGCCATAAACATCGGCATCCAAGATTCCAACTTTTAGACCTCTAGCGGCTGCAGCGACTGCAAGATTCACAGTTACGGAAGATTTTCCAACTCCACCTTTGCCTGATGCTATTCCGATTACTCTAGTTAGGGAATCGGGTTGGGCAAAAGGAATGAATTTTTCTCTACCTCCACGGATTATTTTCTTCACATTATTTCGTTGCTCTTCATTCATAACTCCGAAAATAATCTTAACCTCAGTTATTTCCTTTATATCTCCAAGAGAATTCTTGATATCACTTTTTAATCTATCTTTCATAGGGCAGCCAGAAATTGTTAATAGAATTTTTAATTTAGCTAAGCCTGAGTCAAAATCAACAGATTCAACCATGCCAAGTTCAGGAAGTGGTTTATGCAGTTCTGGATCTATCACGTTGTGCAAGGCTAGATTTATTGCCTCAATAGTGCTCATAAAAGGTCCGGATCAATTTTAGGCTTTGGCTTAATATCAAAATCATTCTTATCAATTACATCACCAATATGTTTTTTAATAAAGGTTTTTGGATTTAAATCCTTAACTTGCAGATCCTCATATCCTGGCCCTAAATTGTCTTTTAACTCATTTGTCGCGTTCTGTACCATTTTCTTCACTTTAACTAAAAATCGTGCAGCATCTGCAGCAATATTTGGTAAACGATCTGGCCCCACCAAAATAATTCCTATTATAAAAAGACCAATTACCTCACCAGCACCCAAATTGAACATATTCTTATTTCTTAGATGCAGCTAAAACTACATCTACTTCTCTAGTTATGTTGTTCCTCTTAAATTTAACTTTAACTTTATCGCCAATATTTTTACTTCTAATTACAACAATTAATTCATCTGAGTTTTCTATTTCAGTGCCATCTAAAGAAATAATGATGTCGCCTTTGCGCAAACCTGCCTTATCTGCTGGCCCTCCAGGTGTTATACCGGTTGACTCGCTCGAGATCAACGCGCCAGTTCCAGTGAATTGCGTATCAACAGAAATGCCCATAATTGGATAAGTTGAAAAGCCAGTATCTATTAACTGTTCTGCTGTCTTCTTAGCCTGATTAATTGGAATTGCAAAACCTAAACCAATTGAGCCTGCCCGCGAACTTACGCCTAAAGTTGCAATAGCTGAGTTAACACCAATTACCGCACCAGTTAAATCTACTAA
>LIBD01000173.1 GCA_001437855.1 Actinobacteria bacterium BACL4 MAG-120820-bin23
GGATCCAGCAAGAAACATCCTCGAGATTAATGGTGACTCAAAACGTTCTGCAATTAAACAAGTAGCTAGCGGTAGGTTTGGTGTCACGAGTGAGTTTCTTGTCAATGCTGATGATATTCAAATAAAGATGGCGCAGGGAGCAAAGCCAGGTGAAGGAGGCCAGCTTCCTGGAAATAAGGTTTATCCATGGATTGCAAAGGTTAGATATTCAACTCCAGGAGTCGGACTCATCTCGCCACCACCGCATCACGATATCTATTCAATCGAAGATTTAGCGCAATTAATTCATGATCTTAAGAATGCAAATAAGGAGGCCCGAATTCACGTAAAGCTAGTTGCAGAGGTTGGGGTAGGAACAGTTGCAGCCGGTGTTAGTAAGGCCCATGCTGATGTTGTTCTAATTTCAGGTCATGATGGTGGAACCGGTGCTTCGCCATTGACATCTTTAAAACATGCTGGTGCACCTTGGGAGTTAGGTCTTGCTGAAACTCAACAAACATTAATTTTAAATGGTCTTCGAGATCGAATAGTTGTACAAGTAGATGGTTCTATGAAAACCGGCCGCGATGTTGTAGTAGCGGCGTTGCTAGGTGCTGAGGAGTTTGGTTTTGCAACTGCACCATTGGTTGTATCCGGTTGCGTAATGATGAGAGTGTGCCATCTAGATACCTGCCCAGTTGGCGTAGCAACACAAAATCCAGAGCTAAGAAAGAAATTTACTGGAAAGCCTGAATTTGTTGAAACTTTTTTTGAGTATATTGCAGAAGAGGTTAGAGAGCTCTTGGCTCAACTTGGCTTTAAAAATCTAGAGGAAGCAATTGGGCAAGTGGAACTACTTGATACTAAAAACGCGATTGATCATTGGAAAGCAAATGGCTTGGATCTAAAACCATTATTAATCAGTCCAGAAAAGAATGCTCCTAGAAAAAATCTTTCTACTCAAGATCATGGACTTTCATCTGCGCTGGATAATAAATTAATTGACCTATCCCAAGCAGCTTTATCAAATCAAACTCCGATTAGACTGGAAATTCCAATTCGAAATGTGAATAGAACTGTCGGCACAATGCTAGGAGCGGAGATCACTCGTAAGTTTGGTGGCGCAGGATTGCCTACCGACACAATAGATATCACTTTCCATGGTTCTGCCGGTCAGTCATTTGGTGCATTCATTCCAAGTGGCTTAACGCTAAGACTTTATGGCGATAGCAATGATTATGTTGGAAAGGGCCTATCAGGCGGTCGCATAATAATTAGGCCTGATGAACGAGCAACTTTTGAATCTAATCAAAATGTAATAGCTGGAAATGTTATTGGATATGGCGCAACCTCTGGCGAAATAATGATTGCTGGAGTTGTAGGTGAAAGGTTCTGTGTTAGAAATTCAGGTGCCATAGCGATTGTTGAAGGTGTTGGCGATCATGGCTGCGAATATATGACAGGTGGAACTGTAATCGTGCTTGGGAAAACAGGGCGTAATTTTGCAGCGGGTATGTCTGGTGGACGTGCATTTATTTTGGATTTAGACCACAGACTTGTTAATCCAGAGTTGGTCGATATTTTGTCTCTGCCTGAAGATCAAGAAGAGATGGTAAGAAAAAATATTTCTAAATTCTTTGCTGAGACCGGTTCAAAGATTGCTGGTGAGTTATCCAAGAATTGGAGTGCAGATAAATTACGAATTTCTCTAGTGATGCCAAGGGATTATGCGCGCGTATTGGAAGTTATGGCAAAGGCAGAACGATCTGGGCTCTCAGCTGAAAGTGAAGTAATGGCGGTGTTAAATGGCTGACCCAAAGGGCTTTTTAACAACACCAAGAGAACTTCCAAAACGAAGGCCTGTTGATGTACGAATTAA
>LIBD01000174.1 GCA_001437855.1 Actinobacteria bacterium BACL4 MAG-120820-bin23
ATTGGAGCGAAGAGCTCCTAAATATATTTAAAATTCAACGCAGTAGCCTGCCCAAAGTTTGTGCATCTGATGAAAAGCATCTGTGCACAAATATGCAAGTATTAGGCTTGGACAATCAAGTCCCATTATCTGGAATTATGGGAGATTCTCATGCTGCACTATTTGCCCATCAGGGTTGGAAATTAGGAAATTTCAAAGCCACACTCGGCACCGGAACCTCTTTAATGGGCGCTACCGAACATAATGCTCAAACTATTGCCTGGTCTGTTGCCGGGAAAATAACAAGAGCTGTCGAAGCCAATATCCTCTCAACTGGATCATCATTATTGTGGTTGGCAGAATTATTTAAGATGGCTCCAGATGAACTGGCAAAGCTTGCAGAAGAGTCAACCCAAGATGTGCAATTTGTGCCCGCATTTAATGGTTTAGGAGCTCCGTGGTGGGATCGCCAAGCACAAGCCATTATTACAGGATTAACCCGTGGCAGTAGTCGAGCTGACTTAGCGGCAGCGGCCTTACGTTCTACCGCTGCACAAATAAATGATGTTCTAGAGGACTTTTCTAAATCTTCAATTGCAATAAATACTTTAAATGCTGATGGTGGTGGCGTGCGAAATCCATATTTAATGCAACTAATATCTGATCTAAGTGGAAAAGAAATTAAATCGTCAAAACTTGCCGAGCTTTCTGCGTTTGGAGCTGCCATGGTTGCAGCCCTAGGTGCAAAAATTTTGAGTATTTCAGATCTTGAAGGCATAAATCTAGAGTATGACCAATATAAACCGAAGCTAACTGAAAAAGGGCGTCAGGAAAAACTATTGATTTGGCGTAGGGCGCTTTCTGCCGCTCGAGTTGAAAATTGATTAAGGTCTATTCATTGGTGCAAGAATCTCGTAAGATCTATCTACGCTAAAGAGAAGGCAGAATTAGTATGGGTAAATTAACATTTGGTGCCGGTATTTGGGCATTTGGACAATTTGTTGATCGATATGCAGGTGATGGCTATGGGCCAACTCGTTCAAGTCAACAGATGATTGAAGATGCGGCGCGAGTTCCTGGGTTAAAACATTTAGATATAAATGTGCCATTCGATAAGCCAGAGCGTACTGCAGCTGAAATAAAGAAAATGTTAGATGATAATGGACTAATTTGCCGTGCCACAACGCCTCACATCTATATGAGAGAGTATGCAAAGGGGTCATTTACGAATCCCGACGCCAAGCTTCGATCCAAAACTAAAGATCGAGTTCGTGAAGCTATTGCTGCAGCAAAAATACTAGGCGCTACCTATGTGAAGTTTTGGCCAGGCCAAGATGGTTTTGATTTTCCGCTACAAGCAGATTACATGCAAATTTGGGATTATACGATTGATGGTATTCGTGATCTTGCTAATGAAAACCCTGATATTCAATTTGCAATTGAATATAAATGTAAAGAGCCAAGAGTTCATATGACGCTAGCAACAGCCACAAAAACTTTACTTGCAATTAGTGAAATGAAAGTTAACAACGTTGGTATTGTTATGGATTTTGGTCATTCACTAATGGCTCAAGAGACCCCAGCAGAATCTTTGCTACTTATACACAGGCATGGAAAACTTGTTAGCGCCGAGCTTAATGATAATTGGCGAGGATGGGATGATGATTTACCTGTTGCCTCAGTTCATTTGTTTGAAACGATTGAATATATGCTGGCACTTCGCAGTATTAATTGGAGTGATCCGATATTGCTTGATCAATTTCCCTTCCGTGAAGATCCTGTGCGAGCACTAACTCGTAGTATTGAGATAATTAAATATCTTGAAGAGGTTTGTGATCGCATTGATATCAATGAGCTAAACCAAGCTCGCA
>LIBD01000175.1 GCA_001437855.1 Actinobacteria bacterium BACL4 MAG-120820-bin23
AGAGATAGACATGATTTAGTGCGAAAGATAAATCAACAGCGAATCATGAAAATAGTTTCAGAGAAAAATCCCATTGGTATTCCGCAATTAATTAAAGCAAGTGGTTTATCTCGACCAACTGTGGATCTAATAATTTCACTGTTTTTAGAAAATGGTTTGATTAGAGAGTCTGGCTTTACCCACGGCCGACCTGGCCGAAAAGCTGCGCTATATGAGTTAGATCTAAACACTGGTTTTGGTGTTGGCGTGGATCTAGGTGGTTCAAAAATTGCCTGTGCGATTGCCGATATTGGCGGAAAGATTTTGGCCGATATCTATGAGCCGATTAATCCCAAAGGTGGCAGCAGCATCATTGCCCAGATTATTGAGATGATTAATAATGTTGCGCAAAAGGCCAATATCTCCCCCGATAAAATCAAGCAGATCTCAATTGGTACCCCTGGGGTAATTAGTAAAGATGGTCAACTTTCCTTAGGTGCTAATGTGCAAAATCTAGATGGTATGCACCTACAAAGTATTTTGCGTAAATTATTTGATGTTGAGGTAGGTGTTGAAAATGATTTAAATCTGGCCGCGGTTGGTGAGTTTTTGCATGGTTCAGCAAAGGAGATCTTAAATTTTGCCCTAATCCAACTTGGCACTGGAATTGGAGCTGGCATATTTGTTGATGGCCAATTAGTTCGTGGCGCCCGCGGTGCAGCTGGTGAGGTGGCCTTTTTGCCACTATTTGGTGATTTAACAGATCCTTGGGCGGTTGAAAATGGCTTAATTGAATCTGTGGTTGGAACTAAAGGAATTACCAAACGCTACCAAGAGTTAACCAAGAGCAATAAGCAAGTTACTGTCAAGGAGATCTTTGAATTAGCTAGTAAGGGCCAGCCTGATGCCTTAACTGTGGTGCAAGAGGTTGGTAAGTATTTAGGTTATCTATGCGCAAGCCTTAAGGCAATTGTTGATCCTGAGTTGATCATAATTGGTGGTGGTATCGGTAGTAATCAGATGCTATTGCCAATAATTCAACAATGGGCTAATAAATTAGTTCCATTTGAGGTAAAGATTATTACCACCAACTTAGATGTAAAAGCCGGGGTAATCGGAGCTGCAGCATATGCAGCTGAAAAAATAAGAACTCGAATGATGGTCGAGACTACAGAAAGGGATAGATGATGAGTCAGTTAGCACTCTTAGGGGGAAATAAGGTTAGAACTACGCCATTTCCGGCTTGGCCTTATTATGACGAGAGTGAGCGGCAGGCATTAAACCGCGTACTAGATTCTAGAAACTGGTGGTCTAATCAAGGTAACGAGGTCAAGGAGTTTGAAAATGAGTGGAGCCAGTACACAAATGCTAAAGCTTCCTTTGCAGTAACAAATGGCACTCACACCTTAGAGGTGATATTTCTGGCCCTAGGGATTGGTGATGGGGATGAGGTAATAGTTGCAGATTGGTCATTTCTAGCCACTATCAGCACAATTTTAACGGTAAATGCAATTCCAAAAATAGTTGATGTTGATCCATTAACTGGCACCATCGATGTTAAGCAGGCTGAGAATGCAATTAGCCGAAAGACAAAAGCAATTGTTTGTGTGCATGTGGCCGGCTCAATGTCAGATATGGATGGCTTACTTGAGTTAGGTAGAAAACATGGCATTGCAATTATTGAAGACTCAGCTCATGCCCATGGTTCAAGATGGAATGGCCACCATGCTGGCACCTTAGGAGATGCTGGCTCCTTCTCATTTCAATCATCTAAATTAATGACGGCAGGTGAGGGTGGTGTGATCACTACCAAGCGTGAGGATTTGATTCCAATGTTTAAGTCTTATATTAATTGTGGTCGGGGTGA
>LIBD01000176.1 GCA_001437855.1 Actinobacteria bacterium BACL4 MAG-120820-bin23
CCTGGATAATTTGTGCCATCGGCAAACCAAAGTTTTAGATCCTTGGCGCCAGTGGTATCCATAATATCTACGCACTCAAGTAGGTGATCTACCGCTTTTTGACGGATCTTCTTATCAAAGTGACATACTGAACCAAATTTATAATCATCATCTTGGAAGGTATTTGAATTTATTGTGCCCAGGTAGACACCATTATCTTTTGCATGCTTTGCTAACTTTGCGTAATCATCAACCTTGTCCCAGGGAATATGCATTGCAACTGCCGGGGCAGCGCCGGTGTACTTATGTACTTGCGCAGCATCTGAAATCTTTTCATACGGGTCTCGTGGCACACCAGGTTGAGCAAAGACTTTAAAGCGCGTACCGGAGTTTCCATACGCCCAGGATGGAGTCTCAATATAGAAGCGCTTAAGTACTTCCTTTGCCTCTTTTGCTGATGCCATTTTCTCATTCTCCCTTTTTGTTAGTTGATGGAAAAAACTTTACTAATTTAAGTGAAACACCTCTTCTAATTGCAAAAAGCCTTCATCTGGTCGCTTGCCCTCTAATGCCACAAAAAACTCAGCCATCTCCGCCTGCCACTTAGCATTAATCTCAGTCTTCTCCATGCCAGCTTTTGCCGCAGCAAGTGATGGTGTCTCTAAGTAGCCAATTAAGGTGCCATCATTTCGATCTAAATATAAAGAGTAGTTGTGCCAGCCAGTCTGACTAAGCGCTGCCAGCATCTCTGGCCAGACTTGAGCATGACGCCTGACATACTCATCCATTTTCTCTTTGCGAACTTGTAATCTAAAACAAACGCGCTCCATTAATTAATACCTGGCCTTCATAAAATCTAGGGATTTTTTGGCTAAATCATCGGAATCACTCCATAGGTTTCGCCAAACACATAAAGTATTTGATAACGATGGATCTACTACCGCAGATGAGAAGGATTCAAAGGTAATTGGGCCTTTGTAATTAATCTGCTTCAAAGCTGCAAAAAATGAATCAAAATCCACATTGCCACTGCCAAGATATCCGCGATGGCTCTCACCGATATGAACATAGCCCAGTCGATCACCAGCTGCGATCACAGATTTTTGCATGCCATCCTCTTCAATATTCATGTGATAGGTATCAAGGTGTAAAAAGGCATTTGGCCGATTTACCTCATCTAGAAAATCTAAACCTTCCATACCGGTATTCATAATATTTGATTCATACCGATTAACTATCTCTAGATCAATGTTGATGCCCTTATCAGCTGTGTAATCTGCCAGCCGTTGCATCGCTCTAACTGAGTTGGTTCGATTCTCTTTAGTGGCAGCAGATGGATACTTAGCCAGAGCTGAGTAGATAACTCCGCAAAGCTCGGTGCCACCTAGCTCATGTAATACATCTGCGACTTTTCTAAGTAGCTCATCACCTTTAGCAACAATTGCTGGATCGGTACTGGTCACATCATTATGAGCTGATAGACCTAATGAGGCATGCGCTCTTAGGCCAAACTCCTGTAATAAATCTTTAGTTAATTTAGTATCAAAATTCCATGGATCAAATATTGCTAGCTCTATGTAGTCATACCCGTTACGGGCAGCGCTACTAATTGCAGCCCGGGCACTAGCTGGTGACCAATCCCCTACCCAAACTAGAGCATGGCCACCAAATTCAATTTGCTTTGCTGCTGGCATTAAATGCTCCTTAAAGTAAATGATTAAATTCTTTTAAGATATACCCATTCTTTCACTCTTTTTCAGGGGTGTCCAACTTTTCTAAATTTAATTTCAGTATTTAAACAGCAAATAAAAAATAGGGCGGCCTATTTATAGGCCGCC
>LIBD01000177.1 GCA_001437855.1 Actinobacteria bacterium BACL4 MAG-120820-bin23
CAGTTTCTTTACAATTTCTTCAATCGCATCCGTTAACTGTGTATGTAAGTAATCTCGAGTCGTAACCTCACTCAATGCAGTCCTTAAACTGGCTAATTCACGGGTTAGGTATTCAGTATCAGCCATGTTTCGCTCATCACGTTCGCGGTCTTCGTTACCTTGAATTCGGTCTCTATCAGCCTGTCTATTCTGAGCTAGCAGAATAAGAGGTGCTGCATAAGATGCTTGTAAAGAAAGTAGAAGAGTTAAAAAAATAAATGGGTAGTGGTCAAATTTTAGATCTTCAGGAGCTAGTGAGTTCCAGATAACCCAGAATAAAACAAAAGTTGTCATAAATACTAAGAATCTTGCAGTTCCCAAAAATCTTGCAAATTTTTCAGACCAACGGCCAAAAGTTTCCGGATCATAAGATGGTTTAAGTGTTCTACGTGCTTCACGAGGGTACTCAAGTGAATTTTTATTTACTCTTATCTTAGCCATTGTTATGTTGCCTCACTTTCTTGCTTTAGAGACTCATCTTGCCGCCAGTTTTCTGGTAACAAATGGTCCAAAACGTCATCGACAGTTACTGCACCTAACAACCGATCATTAGAATCTACAATAGGAACTGAAAGTAAGTTGTAACTGGCCAAGTATAAGGAAACCTCATTTAGATTTGTTTCTACCGATAGGGGCACAATGTCAGTATCCAGTATTCCACCAAGTAGCGTAGAAGGTGGCTCTCTTAATAATCTTTGGATATGCACTACTCCCATAAAACGGCCAGTAGGTGTTTCAATTGGCTGGCGACATACAAAAACCTGAGCCGCAAGGCCTGGTGAAACTTCAGAAGATCTGATCTTCGCTAACGCTTCTGCAACTGTTGAATCAGTAGTTAGAACAATTGGCTCAGTTGTCATCATCCCACCAGCAGAATAATCTTCATAGTGCATAAGTCTTTTAACATCTTCAGCATCTTCTGGTTCCATTAATGCCAGCAACAATTGTGCGCGCTCTTGCCCAACTTCACGCAATAGATCTGCCGCATCGTCGGGGTCCATCTCTTCCAATACATCAGCGGCTCGTTCACCTTCAAGTTCGGCTAGCAATTCAACCCGGGACGCTTCATCCATCTCCTCTAGTACATCTGCCAATCTTTCATCATTTAGAGCTCTTGCAACTTCAACCCTACGTTTTAGATTTAAATCATGAAGTACTGAAGCTAAGTCTGCTGCTCTTAGATTTGCTACGGTACCAAGCAAGTTGGTTACACCTTGATTATTTTCATTTAATGTAAATCCTGATATCTCAGACCACTTAACTGTGATTGCAGACCCACGACGACGGAAACCGGACCCTTGCTTCATTATATGTACGCGCTCAATGAACCAATCGCCAGTCTTTGAAAGTTCCATTGCTATATCTTCAACAGTAACTTTTTCATTTGTTTCCTCTAAAGTCACAGAACGGTCCAACATTTCAGAAAGTACAGTTATTTCATTTGTTCTAGGTTCAAATCTGCGCATATTTAGTAAGCCAGTAATAATTACATGTCCATTATTGATTGAAGTTACGCGAGTAATTGGTACAAATATTCTTTTGCGTGGTGGAACCTCTACGATAATTCCTAAAATTCTTGGAGATTGGTTGTTAGATCGCAGGGTTGCAACAGCATCCCTAACTTTTCCGACCTGGTCACCATTTGGATCAAATACCCCAGTGCCAGCTAATCTCGCCAGGAATACGCGTTCAAGTTCATTTCGCTTCGCGATATTCATGAGATAAGGGTATCGGCTAAGTATGAATTCATAATAATTAAAAGA
>LIBD01000178.1 GCA_001437855.1 Actinobacteria bacterium BACL4 MAG-120820-bin23
GCTGGAATAGTGGTTGAGAATAAAAGGAATGCTGTGAGTAAGGCGATCTTAGATTTACGCGATTCCATGAATTTTAGGGTATCGGTTAATTCTGAGAAATTACTTTAAGCGGGCGTGAATCTCTTTACATGTTGGGCAGATTGGAAATTTTTCAGGATCTCTATTTGGTATCCATTTTTTCCCGCATAAAGCTCGAACCGGTTTTCCAGTAACTGCAGATTCTGTGATTTTATTTTTATCGACATAGTGTGAAAATCTCTCGTGATCACCATCATCTGTTGGCGCCAACCTTTCATCAGCGAGTACCCCAGATTTGCCAGATTTACCGCGTAATTCATCGAGAAAGCCCATGGGCAAATCCTAATCCAAAAATATCGCCTACCATTTACCAGTGAGCACAAAATTAAAGGACCTACTGCGTACATCTGACTTATCTAAATCAGATGTTGAGTTATTACTTGAGACCGCAGGCAAGTTTGCCAGCAATCCGTTGCGCTCGAAAAAGACTTTGGCCAAAAAAACTGTTGCGATTTACATGACCAAATCTTCAACTAGGACTCGTTTAGCCTCGGAAACTGCAGTGGCCCATCTGGGTGGAACCCCAATCTTCCTTCGTGCAGATGAGCTGCAAATTGGTAGAGGTGAAACTATTTCAGATACTGCAAAAATTATCTCGGGTTTTTGTAGCGCGCTTATTGTTCGAACTTTTTCCCAAAATGATGTTGATGAGTTAGGAAAGAATGCATCGATTCCAGTAATAAATGCCTTAACTGATGATGATCACCCAACTCAACTTTTAGCGGATTGGATAACTTTAAAAGAGAATTTTGGAAAGAGTATTTCAAATAGAAAGTTTGCTTATGTCGGTGACGGTAATAACGTCTCTACTGCTTGGTTAATTATGGGTGCAACTATGGGTGCTCACATAGTTGTTGCAACTCCAGGAGGTAAGTGGGCACCAAATGAAAATATTGTTAAACAAGCAAATGAAATTGCTAAGAAATCAGGCGCAAAGATTGAAATCCTAACCGATGCTAAATCGGCTGCGAAAAATGCTAGTGCGATTTATACTGATGTTTGGATGTCTATGGGAGATTCAGAATCAGATCGTGCTGAGAAAATGTCAGCGCTAAAATCATTTATGGTAACCCCTGAATTAATGTCACTTACTTCTTCAGATTCAATATTTATGCATTGCTTGCCAGCACATCGAGGTGAAGAGGTTTCTGCTGAAGTTATTGATGGCCCAAAATCTGTTGTCTTTAGACAAGCATTTCACCGAAGAACTACGATCCAAGCATTGCTCTACCACCTGAGTAAGGGTGACCTAAAAGGAAATAATTAAAGTGAAGGTTAGGTAAGGTAGGCGGATGCGAATTTCGGTACCAAAGGAGATTAAGCCTGGCGAGAAACGCGTTGCCCTTGTCCCGGATATTATTTCAAAATTAACAAAATTAGGGCATGAAGTTTTCATTGAATCGGGCGCAGGGGTTGCCGCAGAGTATTCTGATGCGCAGTTTTTAGCTGCCGGAGCGCAAATTAAGCAAGGTGATGTATTAGCTAATAGCGATGTGGTTTTATCCGTACAACCACTCACGCCAAACCAAATTAAAAGTTTGAAAAAAGGCTCTTTAACTATTTCATTTTTATCACCAACTACATCAACTGATTCTATTGATGCTGCAGTTGGCGCATCAGTTACAGCACTATCACTTGAATTAGTCCCTCGAATTTCCAGAGCACAATCGATGGACGCACTAACCTCACAAGCGCTATGTGCTGGATATAAGGCAGCATTGG
>LIBD01000179.1 GCA_001437855.1 Actinobacteria bacterium BACL4 MAG-120820-bin23
ATCTCCAGCAAAAACGCTCTTGACTGTCTTTCCAGATAGCTGCTTCATAACTACTTCATAAGCTGCCTCTGGTTCATACAAATTGGAAATCCATACTTCACCAATCACTCTATTTTCTAGAACAGCTGAAATAGCACCCACATGATCGGCGTGGAAGTGAGTCAAAATCAATAATGGTATCTCTCTTATTTTTAAAGACTTCAGGCATTGATCAATTGTCTTTGAATCAGGCCCAGTGTCAATAACAATGGCAGACTTTTTTCCTAAGTTAATTACTAAGCCATCACCTTGTCCAACATCACAATTAACTATTTGCCACCCCTTACCAGGCCAAGAAGAGGTTGTCACTACAACTTGTGTAATCATGATGACTAGCAACAGACTTGCAAGTTTTCTTCTGTCCGCAAAAATCATTACAAGCAAAAGGAAAATACTAAGTAGGGCAACTTTTGTGTTAGAAAAGTATAAAGATGGAAAGTTCGCCATTAAGTCGCTAGTAAAGACAATATAATTGGCTAAAAATGAGGCAATATTAAAAAGTACTTGACCAATATCTGAAATTAGCGGTGTAATTATTGCGCTTAAGAAACCTAAAACTGTAATTGGCGCAATTACTGAAGCTACTAAAATATTAGATGGAACCGTTGCCGAAGAAATCTCATTTGAAAGTAGAATAATTACTGGCAGGCAAAATAGAGTTGCACTTATTGGTATTGAAACCGCTTGTAATAGAAATTTTGGCTTTAGACTCAACTCAAACCTCTGCTCAAATCGTGGTGATAAGAACAAGATTCCAGCTGTGGCAAGCACTGACAAGGCAAAGCCAGGATCGATTGCCTGAAATGGATCAAGTAAAATAAGCATGGTAATTGCTGCCCCTAGAGATGGCACACCTAGTGATCTTTCGCCGCGTATACGAGCTAACAGAATTACCAATGTCATTACTGCTGCTCGTAATACTGAGGGTGTGGGCCTTACTAAAAAGATAAACAAAAATAGAATGATTAAAACAAGTATTATTCTATTTCTTAATCTTTTGACAAAAAATTGCAAAAACCAAAGCAAAAAACTAGCAACTAAAACAAAATTAGCACCGCTAACTGCTGTTAAGTGCGAAAGCCCTACTTTTCGCATTTGTTCCTGAAACTCCTCACTTTGTAGTGAGGTATCACCTAGAACCAGGCCTGGTACTAATTGTGAGGACTTTGACCCATTTGATAAATCTCTAAAATCACTCCGAATTTTCTCTGTAGAATTAAATAGATTTCTGGATGGGCTTAATATAGAGACTGGATTATTTGCAATAGCAAGAGCTGCCACCTTTCTCTCTCTGGTTTCAATTATTCGAGCCGTAAACTTGATTTTTTGATCAATCATTAAGTTGACAGTTGATGGAAGCTTCACTCTAATCGGCAGATTTAACTTCATTTCATTAATCTTTGTTGTCTTCAAAAGCATACTAAATTCATCATTGAGTCGATTTGAGCCACTTATTTTTCCACTTTTCAATACTGGGTCAGTTCTGATTACCCCTTCAATACTCACCGTGGTATTAAAATTGCTAACTAGATAGCTATTTTCTAATGTGACTTGTTTTATCCACATTACACATATCCCAATTACTACTGTAACTAGAATAATTCTTATACTTTTGTTCTGACTTAATACAATTAAAACAATTACTGTCAGTACTAAAAGTACCCTCAAGTTAGGGAAAAAACCGGTGAATGCAACTGCTAGCCATAGAGTTATGCTGATTACAAATAGCGGTACCTCTAGAA
>LIBD01000180.1 GCA_001437855.1 Actinobacteria bacterium BACL4 MAG-120820-bin23
CATCGGTGCCATTCATTGGAGCGATCACGACTTCTTGGCGAGCTGCAACTCCACCGAAGTAATCAGATTGGCCGGCCGGAGTTTTCTCATCGTTATTAAATACCGATGGGTGACAAGGGTGGCACGCAAAGAAGGTCACATCTGCAGGTTCAGGAAGTGTCCCCGCGTATGGAGCAGCTGCATCAAGAAAAATGAGGCTGGATCCAGACTTCATTTTTGGAACTACTTGATGTGCGACCTCACCAATACGGTTATCGGGAACTGCAAGAATTACGATATCCGCATCGCGCACAGCCACCTCAGCATCGGTAACTGATAGTCCCCGCTCCGACAAGCGAGCTTGTCCAGACTCGTAGGGTTCGACATACATCATCGAGTACTCAGTTTTCGCAAGGTTATCCGCTAAGCGGCAACCCATTTTGCCCCCAGCTCCAAATAGCGCGACAGAGATCATGGAAGTGCCCTTTCTTGTAGTGTGGTTGTGAGATTTTTTTGATTAAGTAATCCAGCAAGTTGTACAAAGTATTCAACAGGACCCACTTGTCCACCCTTAAGACAGACCTGAAGTTTTGGTGAGCCTGATCCTAGGAAGGATGCTTCGCACAGTGGAGCCCCAGGAGTCAGTAGCGCAAGAATGCGCAGACTGTGAATATCAAGTGATCGAGCCACGTGACCTGATGTATCTCCTCCCGCGACAACAAGTCGGGTAAGGGTGGTGGTTTGCGAAACATCCTTAACTAAATAACTCAATTCTCTGGCCAAAGCGTTACCTGAAATCGGGACCTCAGCTCTCTTCGGTGGCGTCGTCACAATCGTATTCTGGGATGAGTTGAGAGACTCTTTTATAGCATCAACAAGAATCTGCCGATACGCCTTCACCTCTGATTCGCTTGCAAGGAATCTCTCCGGGTCAACTGATATCTCCCTAAAGCCTTGCTCAAGAGCAAACTTAGTTTGCGCATCTGTGACTGGTGAACGCGAACCGGTAACGACGAGAGTTACTGCTGGTGCAATAGTGGGAACCTGGCTCTTTGTTTTGTTCTCTTGTGCTAAATCAACGGTGTGCCATTGTGTTGCCAGTGCATACTCCACGCCGGAGGATCCGAAGATTACGGTAGATGCTGAATCCTCCTCCCATCTGGCAGAGATCAGGCGCGATAGTTGCCTGCCTGTTTGTCGTTGGCTCTGATCATCTAAAACATCAAATAGAACATATCCATGTTCTTTAGCTAGCTCGCTATCAACTCGATCATCAACTTGGTCCTGCGGTAGCCCCAGCTCCACAACATCGATCAGCCCTCCGCTGAGATTGCTTTGATAACTGAGATGGATTCTAAGATCACTTTCTGACATTGGGGTGACAGAGTGCGAGGCCATTGTGGGGTGCCGATCTATCCGATGAATTTTTCCATCAGCGGCCGCAAAGAGATTGCCAAAGGCGGTGTAGCGCTTCAAGATTGGTGCACCGATAACAAGTGGAATTGGCTGGGTACCAAAAATTTCTCTTACTATCTCCAGTGCACAACCGATGCTGCCCATCTGGGGCGCCGAATCGAAGGTGGAGCAGATTTTGTAATGGAAGACAGGGGCACCAAAACTTCTTAGACCTGCCAATATGGGTGGGAGTTTTTCTAGCATTTCCGCTGGCGACCATGAGCGACTCAGGCCAGCAACCCCTATAACATCGACAGAATCTAGATGATCTATCTCGGCGCGATCGGGAACATCAAGGTAGAGCACACAACTGCGGCCACTACGAACAAAAGATTCCATTACATCC
>LIBD01000181.1 GCA_001437855.1 Actinobacteria bacterium BACL4 MAG-120820-bin23
TAGTTTGGCAGCCTTTGCTGGTACAGCATATGGGTCAACTTGGAATTTACTATCAGCCAAATATTGCTCCCAAAACCACCTCATAGCTTTTGATGTTAGTCCAAAATTCTCAGCATAAGTATTCGCTGATTTATAATTCATTTCATAATCATTACAAGGATAAATTAATAATTGATAGGCAAGTGGTAATAAATTTAAATCCCTGACCTTTAGCGCAACAGCTGAAGCTAAATTTCCACCCGCACTATCTCCGCCAACACCAATGGCCTTTGGGTCAATTTCCAATCTCATAGCATTTTTGACTACCCACTCAAGTGTGGCAAAACAATCATTAAATGCAGCAGGATATGGATGTTCTGGTGCTTTTTGATACTCAACTGCAATGATGACAAAATCACCAGCTAATGCTAATTTTCTAAGCGCAGGTTCATACATATCTAAAAAATTTAATACCCAGCCACCACCATGAAAAAAACTAGGGCCGGTAAATTTAACTTTTGACTGGGTCGATAAATTCGAACTGGCAGATCTGATTTTGGTCCTGGAATTAGGATCTTTTTAACTTCAAATAAATCTATAAGTGGTTGGGAAAGGGCAATATGTAGATTGGTAATTTTCCTAATTTCATCAAGCGGGGCTTGCCAAACTGCCGGCAGCCCTAGGGCGCTACGTTCAGATAGATACTGCCTGATCTCGGGTTTTAATCCCATTGCGGCAGAGTAGACTTAGCCGTCGACGTTGACCAATTATTGATCAAATTAGGGTGGAGTTTATTCAATGCGCATTGGAGTTTTAACAGGTGGTGGCGATTGCCCTGGATTAAATGCGGTAATTAGAGCAGTAGTTCGCAAAGGCGAAAAAGAGTACGGATATGAATTTGTTGGATTTAAAGATGGCTGGCGTGGACCACTTGAGGGTCTAACTATGAAATTAGATATTGCAGCTACCAGGGGAATTTTGCCTAGAGGTGGAACAATACTTGGTTCATCAAGAACTAATCCTTTTAAAATTGAGGGTGGCGTTGAAAAAATAAAAGAGAATTTAGCAAAAATGGGAGTCGATGCCCTGATTGCAATTGGTGGTGAAGACACTTTAGGTGTTGCGACCAAGTTAGATTCACTTGGCGTAAAAGTAATTGGAGTTCCAAAAACAATTGATAACGATTTGAACAACACTGATTACACATTTGGGTTTGACACTTCAGTGAATATTGCAGTTGAAGCAATTGATAGATTACACACAACCGCAGAATCACATCATCGAGCACTAATTGTTGAAGTTATGGGACGTCATGCTGGATGGATAGCACTGCATGCTGGAATAGCAGGTGGGGCTTCTTGTATTTTGATTCCAGAGGTTAAGTTTTCTGTTGATCAAGTTTGTAAGTGGGTCGAATCTAGATTTGAGCAAAGCTATGCGCCAATTATTGTTATTGCTGAAGGAGCCATTCCGCAAGATGGCGATATGATTACAAAAGATCAAACACTAGATGCTTTTGGCCATGTTAAGTTATCTGGAATTGGAGAATGGCTGGCTTCACAAATTGAAGCTAAGACTGGCAAAGAAGCTAGAACTTCAGTTTTAGGACACATTCAGCGAGGTGGTTCCCCAACTGCTTTTGATCGAGTACTAGCAACTAGATTTGGCTTACATGCAATTACCGCAGTGCATGATGGTGATTGGGGCAAGATGGTCGCCTTGCATGGCACCAATATTGAGCGTGTCCCGTTAGCTTCAGCAACAGCTAAGCTAAAAACTGTTGACCT
>LIBD01000182.1 GCA_001437855.1 Actinobacteria bacterium BACL4 MAG-120820-bin23
CAGCGCGAAGACCCGCGCCGCCAGCACCAATTACCACTACATCATAATTGTGTCGGGCCATTGCTACCTTTTCACTCATAAGTTATTTGCTCACCCTTTTTTAAAAGAAGTAGTAATTGGTAATGGCCCCACTTGCGACCTGGCGAACATAAAAATCGGTAAAGGCAACACCAAAGAGGGAGACCCAAGCAAAATTTGGATGATAGTGATTTAAGGTGGAGACAATTCCCCACGCCTTATATCTAATTGGATGTTTTGAAAAATTCTTTAATCTTCCGCCAATTGTATGGCGGCAGGTGTGACAGGATGCGGAGTAGAGCCAAAGTAGGGCGGCATTTAGTAGGAGAACTAATGTGCCCACCGACATATGTCCCCATTGCCCCTCCTCATTTTTAAATGTAATTATTGCGTCATAGGTCAAAATGACGTTAAAGACAAGGCCGGCGTAAAAAAACCAACGATGGCCATTTTGTAAGATTAATGGCGCTCTAGTCTCTCCGGTGTACTTCTTATGAGGCTCTGCTACTGCGCAAGCTGGCGGTGACATCCAAAATGATCGGTAATACGCCTTGCGGTAGTAGTAACAGGTTAATCTAAAACCTAATGGGAAGATTAAAATAAATAAGGCTGGCGAGATTAAAAGTCCAAATAAAGTCACACTCCCAATTGGTGTACCAAAGTGAGCAGCTCCCTCAACACAAATAGTTGATAAACAGGGTGAGTAGAATGGTGAGATTAGAGGCTCTGCGAAGTAATGTTTATTTTCAAATGCTCTAAAGGTTGCATAAATAACAAAGGCAATTAAAACTGCAAATGTAATTAATGGTTGCACCCACCAACGATCTGTTCTTAAGGTGCGATCTGTGATTAAGGCCCGACCTTGGGAGAAAACACCGGTCTTGACTTTTCCTGAATCAATTATTGCCACGGGCTTAGTTTGCTCTTACCTAAGAATTAAGGCTAGGTGAGAGTGGGCTGAATGAATATGAAATCAGCCACAAGCAGAAATACTGGCGGAGGGCGTGGGATTTGAACCCACGAAGGTTTCCCTTGCCGGTTTTCAAGACCGGTGCACTCGGCCGCTATGCGAGCCCTCCGTGGGCAAACTTACCTGCAATAGCAGTTGTGCCAAAATTTATTCGGGAAGTTCTAGTAAACGCTCAATCACCTTTGCCACACCATCTTCTTGGTGGGCATCGGTTTGAAACTTTGCATACTTCATTAAATCTGGATGTCCATCTGCCATTGCCCATGATCTATCTGCCCAGGAGAGCATAGAAAAATCATTTGGATTATCACCAAATGTCACACAATCTGCTGCAGTCAAACCATGACGGGCAGCAATCTTTGCCAAGGTCGCTCCCTTTGAAACACCAAGAGAGGAGATCTCAAGGAGTGAATCAGTTGAGTTGGAGTGAGTAACTGTGGCCAGTGTGGCCAACTCCTTACTTGCAATCGCAAGCATTTCATCTGAGGTGAACTCACCTGCTGAACATCTAGCTAATAATTTTAAAGCTGGAGCGGTAATGGCATCTTCAATCTTTTCTACCCCATCATCATCTGCGCCAATATCCCACCTTGGCACATAATTTTTCTCCCGATGAAAGTTTTCCCCAATTTCAACTGCAAAGGATATTGGGTGGAATTACTTTGCGTAATCTTTTAACACTCTCTAATAGATTCTCTACTGAGAACAACCACTCCTCTAAGATTTTTTCATTTTTAAAGTCATATAACATCGCGCCATTGCCACAAATACCTAAACCAA
>LIBD01000183.1 GCA_001437855.1 Actinobacteria bacterium BACL4 MAG-120820-bin23
CGGCGTTGATTCAAGCAGGCATTGATCCAACAAGCCGTGGTGAGGTACTAACTGTTGAGCAATTTCTTAAAATTGGTAAGCAATTACTGAACGATAAATCCACCAAGTAAGTTACTAAACCAATACGCTTTGGCATCATGAGATCTAGAGGTGTTATCGCTCGGGTGCCGGCAAAGGTAAATTTGCAATTATCAGTTGGGCCCTTAGGAAGTGATGGTTACCATGAAGTCACAACTGTTTTCCAAGCAATTTCACTGTTTGATGATGTGAGTGTGGCAACAGCTGCAATTGGTAATGGTTTAACTATTGATATCTCAGGCCAAACTTCAATGGGCGTGCCGGTAGATAGTTCTAACCTAGCGATCATGGCGGCTGAGTTAATGATAAAAAATTATGATCTGCCAAAAGATCTAGCAATTAAATTAAAGAAAGAAATTCCCGTAGCAGGTGGCATGGCAGGTGGTAGTGCCGATGCTGCCGGAGTAATTGTTGGTTTAGATTCATTATTTGAATTAGGACTATCTCGGGATGAAATGGAATCTATTGGTAGCCAAATTGGTAGCGATGTTCCATTTTCAATTTGCGGTGGCGTCGCGATTGGTACTGGTCGGGGAGATCAAATAACTCCAGCACTTGCTAAGGGAACTTATTTTTGGGCACTAGCACTTTCTGGCCAAGGTTTATCTACTCCTGCTGTCTATCAAGAGTGTGATCGCTTGCGGGAAGGATTATCAATTTCAACTCCACAAGTAAGTGAATCATTAATGCAAGCACTTCGGGCCGGAGATGCAAAGGCGCTAGGAAAATCATTAACAAATGATTTGCAATCGGCAGCATGTTCACTGCGGCCAGCTCTTAGATTAATTTTAGATGTTGGTGTTGATTACGGTGCATTAGGTGGAATCGTTTCTGGCTCAGGCCCGACAGTTGCATTTTTAGTATCAAGTGAAGAGCATGCAATGGATTTAACTGTTGCATTAAGTGCTAGTGGGGTTGTTTCATCAGTGGTTAGAGCAAGCGGACCAGTATCTGGCGCACGAATAATTGAAAGTTTTTAATTTAACCAGTTATAAGGGATAATTCAGGTTCCGCCATTGTGTAGTGGCTAGCACATGAGCCTTTGAAGCTCAGGGTCCAGGATCGATACCTGGTGGCGGAGCCACCAAATGAAAGGGGCTAATGATGAGTAAGTTAGAGCTTGTCATTGTCCTAGCGGCCGGCGATGGCACCAGAATGAAATCAAATAAGGCAAAAGTTCTTCATGAAATTGCTGGCCAGACAATTATTGAAAGTGTCTTAGCAGCAGTTGAGCCATTATCTGCAAAGAATTTAACCGTGGTAGTTGGGGCTGATAAAGATGTGGTGGTTGAACATATTTCTAAAATCTCTACCAAAATTAAAACCGTGGAGCAGGTTAAGCGAAATGGCACCGGAGCTGCTGCCCAACTTGCACTAGATGAACACAACGGCGATGGCACAGTTTTAATTCTGGCGGGTGATACACCCCTATTAACAACTCAGACCTTGCAGGAGTTTTTAGATGCGCACTCAGATCAAGGCCATGATGCCTCTGTGTTAACGGCGCTACTGCCAGATCCAACTGGTTACGGCAGAGTTATTCGAAATGATCAAGGATTGATCGCTGAAATAATTGAAGAAAAAGATGCTTCCTCATCTCAAACAGAGATAGATGAGATAAATACTGGTGTTTATCTATTTGATCTAAAAGTACTACGACAGGTGATATCTAAATTAGAGAGCAATAATG
>LIBD01000184.1 GCA_001437855.1 Actinobacteria bacterium BACL4 MAG-120820-bin23
CTCAAGCACAGATTTCTCCTATGCCAATTGCTGGTGCCAGCGGTTCCTATTTTTGGGACTTTAATGGCAAAAAGTATCTAGATTTTTCTTGCCAGTTGGTTTTTACAAATATTGGCCACCAACACCCTAAAGTGATTGACGCAATTAAAAAGCAGGCCGATGTTTTAACAACCATTGCACCTCAACATGCAAATGAAGCACGAAATGAAGCAGCAAAGAGCATTTTAAGTTTAGTCGAGGATAAATTCAAGAAGATATTCTTTACCAATGCTGGTGCAGATGGAGTAGAAAATGCAATACGTATGGCAAGACTTCACACCAATAAACATAAAGTGTTGTCCACTTACCGTTCCTATCATGGCAATACTGGCTCTGCGATAAATGCAACAGGGGATCCAAGAAGATTTCCAAATGAGTTTGGGTATGGACATGTTCACTTCTGGGGACCGTATCTATATAGATCTGCCTTTTGGGCAACAAGTGAAGAACAAGAATGTCAGCGAGCACTCGAGCATTTAGAACAAACCATTATTTTTGAAGGTCCTAAAACAATTGCAGCAATATTGATTGAAAGTGTTCCAGGAACTGCCGGCGTATTGGTACCACCAAAAGGTTACTTAGATGGCATTAGAGCGTTGTGCGATAAGTATGAAATTTTATGGATTGCAGATGAAGTAATGTCTGGTTTTGGAAGGTGCGGTAAATGGTTTGGCTATCAGCACTCAAAATCTGTACCTGATTTAATCGTATTCGCAAAAGGTGTGACTTCAGGTTATGTACCACTAGGTGGAGTGGTAATTTCCGATGCGGTTGCTAAAAGCTTTGATGAGCGAGTATTTCCTGGCGGATTAACATATTCTGGCCACCCACTTGCCTGCGCAACTGCGGTGGCAACAATTGAGGCTATGAAGAGTGAAAAGATGGTTGAGAATGCTGCAAGTATCGGCGAGAAAATTATTGGGCCTGGATTAAGGGAGTTAGCTAAAAAACATAATGTGATTGGTGATATCCGGGGAGTAGGAGTGTTTTGGGGAATTGATATGGTTTCAGATCAAATTACTCGTGAACCTCTTGCCCCGTATGGAGCGACTAGTCCAAAAATGAATGAAATAGTTGCATCATGCAAAAAAAATGGCTTAATGCCATTTAATAACTTTAATCGTATTCACTTGGTTCCACCATGCAACATTTCTGAAAGTGATGCAAAAAGTGGGCTGGAAATTTTCTCTAAATCACTGGCTGAGGTTGGATATTAAAATAGGTTCATGGGTATTTTAGTATTTGGCAGTTTAAATATAGATATTGTTACCTACCTTGAACGGATGCCATTACCGGGAGAGACGGTAATGGGAGATAAGTTTGAAACTTTTCCTGGCGGTAAAGGTCTAAACCAGGCAGTAGCCGCTGCAAGAGCTGGTGGCGAAGTAACCATGGTTGGCGTATTAGGAAATGATGCTAACTCAGAGATATTAAGAAAAGTTATGGTTACAGAAAATATAAACAGTGAGCATGTTAGGCAAATCGAAGGAGTATGCGGAACTGCTGTAATAGAGGTAGACCACAGTGGGCAGAATCGAATTATCGTTATCTCGGGGGCAAATTCAGATTTAAAGGCGAATGATGTAACTGAAAATATTTATAAAAAAGTTAATTCAAGGCCAATTCTGCTTTCACAGCTTGAAAGTCCAGTTTCAGAGGTAGAGAAAGTTTTTAAAGTAGCAAAAGAGTTTGGCTTTTATACTTTATTGAATCCAGCGCCAGCCAAG
>LIBD01000185.1 GCA_001437855.1 Actinobacteria bacterium BACL4 MAG-120820-bin23
GGATATTTCATCAAATTTATATTTAGGGCGTGAAATAAGAAAAAAGGGTCCTGCTGGATTAATTTTCAGAATGTTAGATACCTCAGGAATGAAAAAACAAGCAAAAGAACACATTTCAGCTTTAGGTATTGGCACAATTCAAAATATGAGCCAAGCGGTTGAGACCTTATCTGGTGGCCAGCGACAAGCAGTGGCTGTTGCCAGAGCTGCCGCCTTTGGCCAGCGATTAATTATTATGGATGAACCTACCGCTGCCCTTGGAGTTAGAGAATCAAATCAGGTTCTAAAGTTAATTGAATCTCTGCGCGAGCGCGGAATGCCAGTAATCCTTATCTCCCACAATATGCCGCAAGTATTTGAGGTGGCAGATCGTATTCAGGTGATGCGGTTAGGCAAGAGAGCAGCAGTGATTACGCCGAAGACTCATGATATGAAGGATGCGGTTGCGATTATGACTGGTGCAGTAAAGGTTGATGTTAAGGATCAGACTCTAAAGTCAGTTCGGTGATCTTAGAAACCTCAGTAGCAATTGTTGGCTCTGGGATGGGCGGCGCCACTACCGCCTACGGCTTAGCGCAAGCTGGTATTGATTGTTTAGTTATTGAGCGCGGTGATTTTGTTAAAAAAGAGGATGCTAATTGGTCTGCCCGTGAAATATTTATAAATCAAAGGTATAAGCCAAATGAAAAATGGTTGGATGCAAAAGGTAAATCCTTTACCCCAGGTGTGCACTACATAGTTGGTGGGAACACCAAAGTTTACGGCTCATCTCTGCCAAGATTTAGAGAGCAAGATTTTCTGGAAATCAGACATAAAGAAGGAATCTCACCTGCTTGGCCATTTTCTTATCAGGATATTGAGCCTTATTACTGCCAGGCTGAGCAGTTATATAAAGTTCATGGGGCAACTGGTGAGGACCCAACTGAACCGCCACGTAGTCAACCATTTCCATATCCAGCTCTAGCGCATGAAAAATATATTTCAAATTTAGCTGCCAAGCTAACTGCCGCCGGTGTTAAACCCCATTCAAATGCCATGGGGGTTGATCTTAAAAGTGATGGAAGATGTATTCGGTGTGCAACCTGTGATGGCTTTGTTTGTAAATTAGATGCCAAAAGTGATGCACAAACTTGTGCACTAGAGCCGGCAATTAAAACGGGAAAGGTAAAGCTTGAGACCAATTTAATGGTTACTAAAGTTGTTGTAAAAAATGGCAAGGTTGATCATTTATTGGCTCAAAGGGATGGGCTTGAGGTAAAAATTATTGCTAAAAAGTATGTACTAAGTTTAGGTGCGGTTAATACTGCTGCCCTGCTTTTAAGATCTGGTCCAGTAGCTAACTCCTCAGGTTTACTGGGTAAAAACTTTATGATGCACAACAATGCCCATATTGCTGCCTTTAATGTTAAAAGTAAGAATGATGTAATTTTTCAAAAAACACTCTCATTTTCAGATTGGTACTTTGATGGTGGCTCTGGCTATCCATTAGGAGCTGTTCAACTTATTGGAAAAGTACAACCAATTATGATGAAAAGTTATGCAACTAAGGTGCCACTTACTCTTCTGAAATTTATTGCCGATAGATCTGTTGAGTTTGTCGTTATGAATGAGGATCTGCCAGCCACTTCAAATCGAGTAGAGATTAATTCAAATGGCATGATCCAGATCTATCGCACAGCGGTAAATACCTCAGCCCATAGAGAGTTAATGCGGAAAACTAAAAAGGTGTTGCGAAAAAGTGGCTTTCAA
>LIBD01000186.1 GCA_001437855.1 Actinobacteria bacterium BACL4 MAG-120820-bin23
AGGTGTCATTGATGGGATTACTAGTTTGGTCACTGCTTGAACCAGCTGGTGATGTAAGTAAGGGATTTGGAATTAAACTAAAACATACTTGGCGACCAATTGAGCGAAATCCGCAAGCGCTGCAGAGTCGGTTGACTGATTTCATTACAGTAGTAAGTGGTCAGATGCCAAGCTCTAAAGATAATTGTGATCTTTGTAATTATTTAAGCGCAAGAAAAGATTTTATTGGAGCTGAGTAATTACTCCTCATCAGTTTCTATTTGATCATCATCTTCTCGACTTTTCTTGATTGCATCCTTGGCCTCTGAGGCGTACATATTTGGTACATACTCTTGACCAGAAAGTTCAGCAATTTTCTCCATTAATTTATTTGTAGCATCTCTTAATACATCTAAATCAGTTGAGTCCCCAGTGAAATAGATCGGTTCACCAAAGACCATTTCAACTCTTCTTACCTTAGGCACAATCTGACCAGTTGGTTGAATATCAGCGGTGTTATACATGGCAACCGGCACCACAGGTGCGCCAGACTCAATCGCCATTCGAGCAATTCCAGTCCTGCCCTTATACAGCCGGCCATCAGGAGATCTAGTTCCTTCTGGGTATATACCTAGGCAGTGATTTTCTTTTAATAACCGCAAGCCAGTTAAAAGTGCGGCCTCACTGCGATTTCCACCCGAGCGATCAATTGGTACCTGGCCTAAAGCTATGAAGGTAAGTTTTTTTATAAATCCTTTTAATCCAGGTGAGGTGAAGTACTCACTCTTGGCCAAAAATGTGACCTTGCGAGAGACGACCAGGGGCATAAAGATTGAATCGCTAAATGACAGATGGTTAGAGGCGATTATGACTGGGCCATTGCTTGGCACATATCTAAGACCTGAGACCTTAGGCCTAAAGATAAACATCAAAAGCGGGATTAGAAATGATTTCAATATCTGGTATGGCATTGGGCTAATTTAGTGGCTAAGCCAATCTATGACACCATCTGAGCGTGAATTCAATTCCCGACTCAGCTGGTTTTACCCTTTCCGGTGGAAAAATCGGGGTATTAGTAATTCATGGTTTCACAGGTTCTCCAGTAACTATCAGGCCATGGGCTGAATTTTTAAATAAATCTGGTTACACAATTAATGCTCCTTGTTTGCCAGGTCATGGCAGTAGCTGGGAAGAGTTAAATCAAACCACCTGGCAAGATTGGTTTGCTGAGATTGAAAAAAGTTATTTAGATCTGCAAGGCAAATGTGATCGAGTATTTATTGCTGGATTTTCAATGGGCGCAGCCTTAGCACTTAGATTGTGTCAAATCCGAGGCGCTGAAGTTGAGGGCTTGATAATACTTAATCCTGCAATTCGTGATCGCCGATTTATTCTTAAATTTACACCGATTCTTAAATACTTAATCCCGTCAGTCAAAAAGGGGCCAACAGATATTGCTAAACCAAATCCGCCAAAACATAGCTACGGCCGAATTCCACTTAAAGCCCTAGATTCGCTACGCAAATTTTGGAAGCTAGTAGAAGCAGATCTTTACTTAATAGATCTACCCTTAATGGTGGCTTACTCAATTAATGATCATGCAGTTGATCCAGAAAACTCCACTACAATTATCGATAATGTATTTTCAGTTGATATTAGAGAGGTTATTTTTGAAAAATCTTTTCATAATGTCCCACTAGATTATGATGCCGAGCAGTTAAATATCGAAAGTAAAGTTTTTATTGAAGAT
>LIBD01000187.1 GCA_001437855.1 Actinobacteria bacterium BACL4 MAG-120820-bin23
CCAAAACTAGTAGCAACACCAATAGATGGTTTAAAAGTTATTTATGACGATGAATTTCTAATAGTTATTGATAAACCAGTTGGAATAGCTGCGCATCCAAGCCCTGGATGGCAAGGTCCAACCGTGGTAGGTGCAATTTTTGCTGCCGGCTATCAACTAGCCACTTCTGGTTCAGCTGAAAGACAAGGCGTTGTTCACCGGTTAGATGTGGGCACATCTGGGCTGATGGTGGTAGCAAAAAATGAAATCGCGTATTCAAGTTTGAAGGATCAGTTTAGAAATAGGAGTGTGTCAAAGATTTACCATGCACTAGTTCAAGGGCACATGGATCCAACTGTTGGGACAATTGATGCTCCTATCGATAGGCATCCTCGAGAAGATTATCGGTTTGCTGTAGTTGCAAATGGAAAGCCAAGCATTACCCACTACAAAACCTTAGAAGTATTTCCGGCTGTAACGTTGCTAGAAATTGAATTAGAGACTGGCCGGACACATCAGATAAGGGTTCACTTTTCGGCATTGCACCATCCATTAGTTGGAGATTTAACTTATGGATCAGATCCTGTTTTAGCTGAAAAATTGAAGGTATCAAGGCCGTGGCTACATGCAATGCACCTATCTTTTACTCACCCAGGCAGTGGGCAACAAATATCCTTTTCATGCGATTACCCTGAGGATCTGACACGCTCACTTGCCCTACTTTCGGATTTTGCCCGCTAGAAATGTAGGTCAGTAGTAATCTCACCACCGATGTCTAACTCACCTAAAAACTCCAGCAACTCAGAGAATTTTGCGCATCTTCATGTGCATACTGAATATTCGATGTTAGATGGTGCTGCAAAAATAACAGAGTTAGTTGAAGAGGTTGCAAAGCAGGGTATGCCAGCTATTGCAATGACTGATCACGGAAATGTATTTGGGGCTTATGAGTTTTATAAATCTGCAAAATCAGCCAACGTTAAGCCAATCATTGGAATTGAAGCCTATGTTGCCCCCGAATCTAGATTTGATAAGCGAAGAGTTAAATGGGCAGATGGCGGAGAAGATGATGTCTCGGCCGGTGGTGCCTACACCCATATGACACTGCTTGCTCAAAACAATCAAGGATTATCTAACCTATTCAAGCTATCTTCATTAGCATCTCTTGAAGGTTTCTATTACAAACCACGTGTTGATAGAGAATTACTCTCAAAGTATTCAGCAGGATTAATTGGTACAACTGGATGCGCCGGTGGCGAGATTCAAACTCGCTTAAGAATGGGAGCCTACGAAGAAGCCAAAAAAGCTGCCAGTGAAATGAAAGACATTTTTGGGGCTGAAAATTATTTTCTTGAGTTAATGGATCACTCAATTGATATTGAGAAGAGAGTATTTGCTGACTTACTAAGACTTGGGAAAGATTTAAATTTACCGCCATTAGCCACAAACGACCTGCACTACACATTTCATAATGATGCCGCCGCTCACGAAGTGCTTTTATGTATTCAGTCTGGTTCTACGCTAGCAGATCCAAAACGGTTTAAATTTGAAAATTCGGAGTTTTATCTAAAGACAGCATCTCAGATGCGAGCACTTTTCAAAGATATACCAGAATCTTGCGATAACACTTTAATAATTGCTGAACGTTGCGATATAACTATGCGCGAGGGTGAGAATTTATTACCTAGATTTGAAGTCCCTGCAGGTGAAACCGAAGATAGTTGGTTGGTAAA
>LIBD01000188.1 GCA_001437855.1 Actinobacteria bacterium BACL4 MAG-120820-bin23
GCTACTGCAGCTAAATTTGCTGAGTTTCTAATCCAGCCAAATCTAATTTGAATCTCACCTCTTAATGCAAGATCTGACGAAACATACTCTGATAATTCTCTTAATACTTTTATGCTATTTCTACTGCCAAACATAGATGCAAAATAGAGTGCCTCAAAGAGTTGGTCTGTGATTGGATCTGCAAACTCTTCTTTTAGATAATTCAGTGCTGCTTCAAACCTTTCACCAGACTCAATTTTTGTAGAGAAAACTAAAAATGGCTCTCTAACAAAGGCTGGTCCAACTTTTCCGATAGCAGATAAACTCTCTGAGATTGAAGCTCCTGATTGCAGCGATGCAATGATTAGATCTAAAACCTCTGGCCAAGCATTTGAACGATTTAGTGCAATTTTGTTTGATACATACTTCTTGTAAGCCATAACAGAAGCAAGTGAAATAATCAGAGCGATAGTTATTAATGTAAGAAAACTCATCAGTTAATGTAGTTTCGCTTTGAAATTAAAGTTTCTAGATTACCTAAACCTTTGATCATGCTTTTACTATTCCATTTAAATATGGAGTCAATTTCAATTATTGAGTCTTCACATCTTCCGCTTATAGCTGCAACTTCAGAAACCCTTCTTACCCCTTTATTATCTAAAGAGCACTGAATTACTAGATCTATACTGCTTGCAATAGTTGGCGTAATAAATTTTTGCGAGATATTTTCTCCCGCTAGTAAGGGCAACAATTGCAGCTTATTTATTGCACCTCGGACTGAATTAGCGTGCAGTGTTGCCATACCTGGAAGCCCTGAATTTAGAGCAACCAATAAATCTAATGCTTCTGCTTCCCTAACCTCACCTACGATAATTCTGTTTGGTCGCATTCGTAGTGATTCCTTAATTAATCGGCGAAGAGAAATCTCGCCTTCACCCTCTAAATTTGCAGTTCTAGTTTGTAGTGCGATCCAGTCTGGCAGGTTTGGCTTTAATTCAAAGACTTCTTCAATAGTTATAACTCTTTCATTGGTTGAGATTTGACCTAAGAGGGCATTTAGAAATGTGGTTTTACCAGCCTGAGTTCCGCCACTAACTAAGATATTTAATCCAAGATCAACTGCTTTACTAATTAACTCAGCCATTTCCTGATTAATTGATCCAAGATTTATCAACTCTTCGAAATTATTAGCTTTCCCTAAATGTTTTCTTATATTGATCGCCCATTCAGAGGCTGTAACTTCAGGTATTGCAACATGTAACCTACTGCCATCTGGC
Organism: Actinobacteria bacterium BACL4 MAG-120820-bin23; assembly: GCA_001437855.1. Lineage (GTDB taxonomy): Bacteria > Actinomycetota > Actinomycetes > Nanopelagicales > Nanopelagicaceae > Nanopelagicus. Next base: position 1,257 of record LIBD01000188.1, read on the forward strand.
AAGCGGGCATCGACAAATGGTGTGCTGACATCAAGTCTGCGGCCACCCCAAATTAGCAATCGTTCAATTAGATCATGTACAACATCTTTAGTTAAAATCAGATTTGTTAACTGACTCTGCCCACCTCGAGCAACAAATACTCGACTCGGAGAATTTATCCATATCTCTTCTACCTCTGGATCTTCGATTAGCTCCTGTAGTGGTCCAAAAGTATTTAGCTGATTAGATTTTTTATCCATTTGCCTATTATTTAGGCTAATCGCTTAGTTTTATTGGGCTGTGTATTTACTTATTACTTTGTGATAGCTCAGTCTTACTTAAGGTTACTTTTAAAGTGCAACTCATCAATTTTTGAATACCAATCCAACTGATTCTGGTTAATTTGCCGATGGCAAATGCTCAAATCAAAGTAGGTAGGTATTGATTGCGAGATTCTAGATA
>LIBD01000189.1 GCA_001437855.1 Actinobacteria bacterium BACL4 MAG-120820-bin23
CTCAAGCTCGGTTTCTAACTCAATTACCGCACTGGCAAAGGAAATATCTGATGTAGATGCAGCAATTTCCAACCAGCGTAAACGCTTTTCAGGCATGATCTCCCAATGAGCGATCCTCTTCTAGAAGATCTGGAATGGCGCGGGCTGATCGCCCAGAGCACAGACCGTAAGGAATTAGAGCAGGCATTAGCTAAGCCAATGAGCTTGTACTTAGGTTTTGATCCAACCGCACCAAGTTTGCATGTTGGAAACCTAGTAGTTTTGCTAGTGCTTCGTCGTTTCCAACTAGCAGGGCATAGACCCATCCCATTAGTTGGCGGGGCTACTGGATTAGTTGGAGATCCCAGTGGGCGAAGTGAAGAGAGATCCCTAAATGATGAGCAGGTTGTTGCAGAATGGGTTTCCAAAATAAAAAAGCAGCTTGAAAAAATTATTGATTTCTCAGATAAAAAAACTGGTGCCGTGATGGCTAATAATCTAGATTGGACTAAGCCTGTTTCCGCGCTTGAATTTCTAAGAGATATTGGCAAGCACTTTAGTGTTAATCAAATGCTAGCTAAGGATTCTGTGGCAAATCGATTAGCGACTGCGGGAATTTCTTATACTGAATTTTCATACCAAGTTTTGCAAGCTTTCGACTTTCTGGAGTTATACCGAAGACATGATTGTAAACTGCAAATCGGTGGTTCAGATCAATGGGGAAATATTGTGGCCGGACTAGATCTAATCCGTAAGGTAGAGGGTGGAGCAGCCCATGCGCTAACGGTGCCACTTTTAGCTAAAGCAGATGGCAGTAAATTTGGTAAAACAGCTGGAGGCTCGATTTGGTTAGACCCACAAATGACTAGTGCATATGAATTTTTCCAATATTGGTTAAATAGCGATGATGCAGATATGCCTAAATTACTTAAGGTTTTCTCCATGAAAAGTAGGGCCGAGATTGAAAGATTAATTGAAACCGTTAAAACTAACCCAGGGGCAAGAGAGGCGCATCGGGAGTTAGCTAGGGAGTTAACCACCATGATCCATGGTGAGCAGATGGCTCAAAAAGTAGAGCTGGCAGCTAAAGCCCTCTTTGGTCACTCCGATATCTCAGAGCTGGATCTGGCGACCTTAGACTCTGCTTTAGCCCAATTGCCAAGGACCCAAATTGCTAAGGGTCAGCCCCTGCCAACTTGGGTGGATCTGCTTGCCGCTACTGGGGTGGTTGATTCAAAATCTGCAGCCAGGCGTATCGTCAAGGAAGGGGGTGCATATCTGAACAATCAAAAGGTCGAAAGTGAGGATTTTGCTCCTTCCAAGGCTGATCTTTTGCATGGAAAATACCTACTTTTGCGCAAGGGAAAGCGGGATTTAGCAGCGGTTGAGGTGCTGGGCTAAGCGCTGGTATTTTTGCCCGAAATGTCGATTTGACCCCCCTTCACGCCGGGGGCTATATTTCACCTCCCCATACGAGACGGACTTCAGAAGAAGGCCGGGTGTGGAAAACCCCGATTTTTAAGGTTTCTGGGCATGCCTAGAAACTTTTTTAATGGGTTGCCCTGCACGCAGAAGAAATTTTGCAACCAGTGCGCAGTCGTACCTTGAGAACTCAACAACGTGCAATAAAGTCAATGCCAAAGATTTCTTTAAGAAATCGAAGGCATTAATTGACGTTGTTAACTTTAATTTATTAAATTTA
>LIBD01000190.1 GCA_001437855.1 Actinobacteria bacterium BACL4 MAG-120820-bin23
TGGTTTATGTGCTCCCGAGAGAATCTCTGATTGAAATTTAAGTTCGGCATTAGCCCCAGGGATTACTAAAATTCTGTTATTCCCTTCAGCAGATACCTCAATTAAGGCAATGCCTGTGGCTATAGGACTACTTGAGACAAAACTTGTCTCTATTTGCTCTTGACTCAAAACTTGCATGAGGAAATTGCCCTCTCCGTCCTCGCCGATGCAACCGACCATAGCTACATTCGAGCCTGCTCTTTTGGCCGCAATTGCCTGATTTAAACCTTTACCGCCAGGAAAGCGCATTAGTTTTTCTCCAATGAGGGTCTCACCCGTTATTGGCAAAGTCTGTGCATAGGCAACAAGATCTAAATTCAAGCTACCGAAGACTAATACGCTCATCGAATCTCTAACTCTGAGGCTATCGATGCAACTCGATGACTTGAATCAGCGTCGTGGACAAGATGTGAGGCAGGATGCGTTAATTTACAAATGTCCATGCCTAGCCAGTTTTAGTTCACAGGCTCAACTGAGACGCCATCAACTCCGACTCTGCCAACACTGGTCAGAAGTCCAACTCCACCGCCAGAAAAGAGCATATCTGGGTCGGATCCTTCAATTACCCGCTTGCCATCAATAAATCCCACTAGAGAGTTATTCTTCACTTCTAGTTTAAGTTCATACGTGGATCCAAAGGTCCAACCACCTGGGCAATTGGCAAGAGTTAAGTCTTCTCCGTCAAGTCTTCGTACGAGCTTTATTTCTTCCTCTTGAATTATTAATGCGTAATAACGCTCAAGGCCTTGCACTCTGACAGCAATCCCACCTTCTTGACACATATGCGGGGTCACGTGCGCTGTAATCGCATAATCTTGCCACTCCCTTGTTCCCTGAGTGATTATGCCGCGACCAACATTTTGAATGAGACGAAATGTCTCTGGCCAAAAATCTATTTCTGTCATCCGCTCCCGTCCATCAAAGCCACTAACCCAAGCTCGCTTCCACATCAAACCTTTGCTATTTCCCTTAAATCGCTCAATACCGTCAGGCCCACCAGTAGGACGTCCTAAATTAACCGTAGGAGCTCCAGACCAAGTCAGATAATCCAAATTTATTGTGGCATCTGTCCCAGATGTACTTGAAATCTCCACTCCAACCCAAGCAATTGGTTGCGAGTCTGTTTGAGGAACTTGCCAATCAAAATTTAATTCAGCACCTGGCTTTACTTCCTTTTCTTCGCTCTTCAGAATCTCAAAGCCATCTGTGAGATTGTAATGTTTAACATATAAACAAACTCTAATAGATGACTTATTTAATTCTGAAGCGACCAATCTAGATTTAATCTTCTGGCCAGCATAAAGCGTTGGAGATGCTAATAAGGCATAACCTCGTCCTTTAAAGTATTCTGCTATCTCAATAGAAGGAATAAAGGTGGGAGTCTGCACTCGACTAACTCGGCCAACGGCCAATCCATAGCATTTGATTCCTAAAGATCTTTTTCCTTTTAGACTAGAGCCCAGAACGTTAGTGAGTGTTGAAACACCAGTAGCTTCTATTGACTCTTCGCTATCAAAGCCTTGAACTGCGCCAGGAAACTCAAAGTGAAAGCGAGCACCGTCTTTAGGAGCCATTTTCGGCTCTCCCGCAAGAGCTCTAGCCATGTTGACCAAGTGAATT
>LIBD01000191.1 GCA_001437855.1 Actinobacteria bacterium BACL4 MAG-120820-bin23
GTTAGCAAAGATGCTGGCAGCAACAGTTAAATCAGCTGATACTGCAATTTGCGCGTTAGATTTTCAAGGTGGCATAAATGCAATCATGGATTTTTGTAAGCGGGTAAATGGCTATGTCACTGAACAGCAACCTTGGGTAGTGGCAAAAGATCCAGCTAATAAAGCACAGCTAGATCAAATTCTATATAACACTGCAGAGTCACTGCGTGCCCTAGCGGTATTACTTCATCCAGTTATGCCCGAGGTGACTGAAAAACTTTGGCAAAGCCTTGGCGCGAATACTTGCATCGGATCAATTGCAAATCAGAAAATTGAGGATGTTTCAAAGTGGGGGCAATTATCTGCAGGAAGTGTTGTAACAAAAACAGATGTTTTATTCCCAAGACTAGAAGAGGTTAAATAATTTTATGGCAGATCGTCATAACCGCGATCTTGATCGAAAGCCAGCTCCGCTTCCTGCTCCATTAAATAGTAAAACAGTTGATTCGCATGCCCATTTAGAATTAATTCATAATAGCGAGCCAGATTCACCACTTTTAAAAGAAACTCTAGATGAAGCCGCCAGCGTTGGAATAGATCGAGTTGTTCAGGTTGGATATTCAGCAGAGCAATCAATTTGGTCTGTTAAATGTGCAGAGGCTTTTGTAGGAAGAGTATTAGCAGCGGTAGCACTGCATCCAAATGAAGCACCTGTTGTTGATGAGTTAGAGAAAGATTTACAGGTAATCCAAGAGTTAGCTAAGAATCCCCGAGTTAGAGCAATTGGGGAAACCGGGTTAGATTTTTTTAGAACTCCACCAGAGCTACAAGAGAAACAAAAGTACTCATTTCGTCGCCATATAAAGATTGCCAAAGAAAATAACAAAGCTTTAGTCATTCATGATCGCGATGCACATAGGGCAGTTTTAGATTTATTACTTGAAGAGGGAGCGCCAGAAAAAACTATCTTTCACTGCTTTTCAGGAGATCTTGATATGGCGAAAGAGTGTGTATCAAATGGGTATTTTCTCTCCTTTGCCGGCACAGTTACATTTAAAAATGCGCCAGAATTAAGACAAGCAGCAGAATTTACACCGATCGAATTAATGCTAGTTGAAACAGATTCACCCTTTCTTTGCCCAATGCCAAATCGAGGAGCACTAAATACCCCAGCACAAATTCCACACACCTTAAGAGTTATTGCAGATGTAAGAGGCATATCTGCTGATTACTTAGCTGCTGCAATTTCGGAAAACTCTGAGCGGATTTTTGGCAGCTTTAAGTGAGTAATTTATTAGGTGCAGCAGAGGTTAGGGCATTAGCTGATCAATTGAATTTAAAGCCAACAAAAAAGCTAGGACAAAATTTTGTGGTGGATGCTAATACCTGCCGAAAGATTGTTAAGTTAGCAACAGTAGAAAAATCAGATATTGCATTAGAGATCGGCCCAGGATTAGGTTCACTCACCCTAGCTCTTCTAGAAGAAGCAAGTCAGGTAATTGCAATTGAAATTGACTCTCGTCTGGCAAATCAACTTCCTATAACAGCAGCCGAGCGAGGTTTTGATCAGGATAAATTGAAGGTAATCAATGATGATGCGATCTCGGTAAGAGAGCTGGCCTTTAAGCCAACAGTTTTAGTAGCAAACTTGCCAT
>LIBD01000192.1 GCA_001437855.1 Actinobacteria bacterium BACL4 MAG-120820-bin23
CCACCACTTAAGTGACCACGTATTTGTGGCAGCACCACCCTAAAAAATGTCGTTGGGTAATTAAATCCTAATGATCTTGCCACCTCAATCTGTGATGAATTGACTCTACGAAAGCCAGCAAGACAAGCCAAAGTTACATATGGCAAAGTGGTAAGGGTAAGAATGAAGACGGCAGCAAAAAAACCGGAAAAGCCTGGAATTAAAGCGATCCAGGTGTAGGTAAATACATAGGAAGGAATCGCAAGCGGCAGGAATGCTGGAATGATTAATAGTGGTTTTAATGGCAGCTCAACAAAATGTAAACCAGATGCAATTGCTAGGCCAAATATGCCAGTAAGTGCAACTACCAAGACCACTAGTAGCGCAGTTGTAGCTACTACCTCAAGTGTTTTATCCCTTAGTACTAGATCTACAGTCTGCTCAAATGGTCTTTGAATTGCTCGAACTATTAAGTAAAAAAGTGGCAGCATCGATAAGGTAATGACAAAAGCTGTTGCAAGATTTAAGAACCTTTTACCAGATTTACCCTGGCCTTGATAAAGACCTAGGTCATTTATTTTTCCATTATTTTTTAATAATTGCATTTAAAGTAAACCAACCTCAATTAGAAGTTCTTGCGTAGTTTTAACATCTTTAAGCAATCCTAAATCCACATTTGGTGAGTCGATTTCGCTAAGGGTTGGTAATCCTGCCGGAGCGGTTTGATTATCAATTAATGAGTACTCATGCGTATCTGAGACAAACTTTTTTTGTGTTTCGGTGGAGGCTAGAAAATTAATTAAGTCTTTAGCTAAATCTTTTTTATCACTGGATTCTAATACGCCAATACCAGAGACATTAATTAGATTTCCAATATCACCTGCGGCAAAAAAACCATTTAAAACATTTATCTCTCTGCCTAATGATTCTGAAACCTCCCAGGTGTAGTAATGATTGACTAACCCAATTGAGACCTCACCCTTATCAATTGCCTCAACAATTGCAGTATTTTTGGCATAAATCTTTACCCCATTTGCCTTGATGGCTGCTAACCAATTTCTAGAAAAATCAATCCCGTTAGAATTGATCATGGCGGTAACAAATGCTTGAAATGAGGCGTTTGTCGGTGCAATTGCTAACTGATTTTTATAAATTGGCTTAGTTAAATCTGAGATGCTCAAGGGTAGAGTTTTAATCTTGCTTGGGTCATAGGCAAATACCCGTACTCGAGCGGTTAATCCCACCCATTCTCGATTCTCGGCAATATATTGATTTGGAATTAAAGTGGCAACATCATTTGCGATTGGGGTAAATAATCCGGCAGCTGAAATTGCACCTAAAGATCCAGCATCTTGGGCTAAGAAAATATCAGCTGGTGAATTTTTACCCTCCTCTAAAATTTGAGCGGCTAATTCAGCTGAATCTCCGTAGCGAATATTTAATTTCACACCACTGTTGTCCTGCCAGGTAGCCAAAAATGGCGATATGAAATCCTCAGATCTGCCGGAGTAAATTGTTAACTCAGGTGAACTCTCATTTTGGCCAGTGCAGCCAACCGTCAAAGAGAGCAATAATGAGGACAGCCCAGCTGCGATAAGCCATCTCTTCATACTTCGCATAGTAATCGGCTTTAGGTATTTACGCAACATAAA
>LIBD01000193.1 GCA_001437855.1 Actinobacteria bacterium BACL4 MAG-120820-bin23
GGGGTGTTAAGTTGATGAAGTTCAATGAAAAAAATTACACAAAGTTATGTGATGATCGAGTTAATAATCCAGCAAAACTTCAAAAACTACTCAAAGGTAGAAAACGTAGAGCGAAATTAACTAAAGATGGAAAATTATTTATAGTTGCAGCCGACCATACCGCTAGGGGAATTATTTCAGCCTCGGGCCAACCTTTAGCTATGGCAGATAGATATGACCTGCTAGATAGATTAATCAGAGCATTAGCAGTGCCTGGTGTGGATGGAATCTTGGCTACACCAGACCTAGTTGAGGAGCTGGCCTACTTTGGTGCTCTTGATAATAAATTAATTTTTGGAAGCATAAATAGAGCGGGAATTTTGGGTGCTGATTGGGAGTTAGATGACCGCCAAAGTGCTTATGATGTTGCAGGTATTAAGGAGTTTGGATTAGATGGTGGCAAAACTTTATTAAGAATTGAAAAAAGTGATCCTGGAGTTCTTAGAACTATTGAAATGGTAGCTTCGGTAAATTCAGCATTAGCTAGAGCAAAGAAACTTTCTATAATTGAGCCACTTCCATACATCAAAAATGCTGTAGGTAAATTTGAGTTACAAAATGATATTCAAGAGTTAGTTAGGGTTATTGGTATTGCTTCAGCACTTGGTACAACAAGTGCTTATACATGGCTAAAAGTTCCAGCGTTTGAGGATTTCAAGTACGCCGCCAGAGCTACATCACTGCCACTAATGCTGCTTGGTGGCGATCCTGGAAAAGATTGGCAAGCCACCTTTAATAAGTGGGGGAAAGCATTTAAATTTGAAAATGTACGAGCACTAATTCCAGGTCGCACACTCCTATTTAGTCCAGAGTTAAGTGTAGAACAGGCAGTCTCTAAAGCCGTATCGATCGTTAGGAAGGTTTAATGAGCTGGTTATATCGAGGAGTTAAATCAATAACTCCTAAAAGTGCTAACTGGAAATATTGTGGTATGCGTATTCTAGATTTATCGGAGCAAAATAATCATGAGATTGTATTTGATGATTTCGAAGGCGTCTTATTGAGTTTATCAGCTGAAAATGTGAGTGTGGTAGTTGACGGTGTTGAGTTTAAATTAATTGGCCGTACTGGAGTTTTTGCAGGAATTTCTGATTGGATTTATATACCTGTTGGTGCAAAATTAGTTATAAGTGGGAAAAATGGATTACTTGCTTTATCAACTGCTCAGGCCACAAAGAAATTCCCTGCTACCTATACAGGCAAGGATAAAGTCTCAGTTGAAATCAGAGGAAGCGGGTTTGCAACCAGGCAAGTAAATAACATTGCCACACCTGACTCATTCTCAGGTGCTGAGAAGATACTGGTATGTGAAGTTATAACGCCTGGTGGTAATTGGTCGTCCTGGCCGCCACATCGCCATGATGGAATAGCAGGTTGTGATTTTAATAATGAGGAGATCTACTATTTTCAGATTGGAAAACAGAATTCTGATCATGGTTCAGATGAAGGACGAGGATATTTCAGGGTATATTCATATGATCAAAGTATTGATGAGACCATGACTATAAATGATCGAGATTTTGTTATTGTGCCTCATG
>LIBD01000194.1 GCA_001437855.1 Actinobacteria bacterium BACL4 MAG-120820-bin23
GCGAACCTTTGCACTCTTTAGTGCGTTATTTGGCTGCAGTGCTCCCATATTGAATGCGAGCATGAACACGCCTGAGTCTTTTTCACCAGTGACACGATATTTCTTCTTATCCCACTTGGTTTTTGCAGCAGTTAATGGAAGCTCCATTACATAGTCAATTTGTCCAGACTGGAATGCTGCTAAGCGAGTATTTGCATCAGGAATTGTGACAACACGAATTTCCTTTACTACTGGCTTTGCCCAATAATTTGGATTGGCAACTGATACGAAAGTATCGGTTCCAGGAACAAAAGTCTTGACCATCATTGGTCCACCAGCTACCGGACTCTTGAAATATTCCTTAGCTTTTGCCTGAGTATCAACTTTACTTGCAGGGTGAAGCGCTAAGAACTCCTGAGCAAGAGCAAAGTTCAAACCAGGATATGGACGCTTAAGTGTCCAGACCAAAGTCTTGCTGTCCTTAGCTACAACTTTTTCGACTTGATCAATATATGAAGCTGATCTCTTGGAATTTACCCAGCGCTCAAAACCAACTACTGCATCTTGTGCTGTAATTGCAGTGCCATCTGAGTACTTAGCATCTTTGAGAGTATGAGTGATAGTTTTCTTATCAGCAGAGATGCTCTCTGTCGCAACTAAATCTCGACGTGGCTTTCCGGTAGCGTCATAACGAAAGAGCTTTCCTTGAATGGTGTAAGCCATCTGTCCTTCGGTATATCCGCCGACTGGATTAATCGGATCAAGAGCCTGCACGCGATGTAGCGCACCATAAATGATGACATCACAGTTTGCTTTTGCTGCAGTGGTCTTCACATTACAAGTTGCGCTAGGCGCAGCCTGTGTTGCTTGGACTCCAATCAAGCCACCCATAGCAATGGCCGTAGTTCCAATCAGGGCGATAAAGGATCGCCTCTTTTTGCTTATCATTAACTTTCCTCCCTTTGTGAACGGTTAACGATTTACCAAAACAGTAATGTATGGTGAGGCAAATGGATAGGGTTTTGGGGTATCAATTTCTTTATTTCGGAGACCCAAATCCAGCTATTTTTGGGGGGATCCCTCAGGAGAGAGGGTAGAAAATGAACCTATTTGACCTTTCAGGAAAGACCGCCTTGGTCACTGGGGCTCGAAAGGGGATTGGTTTTGCCATGGCCCAAATATTGGCCGAATATGGCGCCGACATTATCGCGGTCTCATCCAAGCAATCCTCCGAGGATAAACTCTCCTCGATCGTTAGAGGCTATGGCCGCTCCTTTGAGGGAATCGCTGCTGATCTTCGAATAAGAAGTCAAACCAAAGATTTGATTTCAGGCTTAAGGGACCGCAAGATCGATATTTTGATTAACAATGCAGGTATTGCTAACCGTGCCGAAGTTTTAGACCATAGCGATGAGCAATGGGATGAAACCCTAGAAATTGATTTAACGGCTCCATTTTTACTATCTCGCGAAATTGCTAGAGGAATGGCTGAGCGGGGTAGTGGAAAGATTATTTTCACCGCCTCGATGTGGACTTTCCTCGGTGGTAAAAATGTAATCAGCTATACAGCAGCTAAGTCCGCTCTTGGTG
>LIBD01000195.1 GCA_001437855.1 Actinobacteria bacterium BACL4 MAG-120820-bin23
ATAAAGATGCACTAGATGCATAAGTTGAAATATGTCCACCAACACCAACACCTGGGCGTTGAGCACGGTGCACCATAACTGCAGCATTCCATCTGATGTAGGCACGAATTCTGCGCTCTAAATACTCATCCCCTGGAAAACTTGGCTCTAATGCCGGTGGAATTGTGTTTATGTAATCGGTAGTGCGCAGACCTGAAACACCAACATTTTTTTCATTAGCTCTTTGCAACAGGGAGAGCATTAAATATCTAGCTCTTACTGGACCAGCATTTTTTAAAACTGCATCAAAGGATTGTTGCCACTCAGCGCTCTCATTAGGATCGGTATCAACTAATTGGTCCACTAGGTGGTCTGGGGCCTTAAAGTTTTCACTCACTGGCTTATTCTCTATCTAAAGGGGGGGTTTGGTCATATTTGCCCACCGCAGGCGCTGGATTAGTGGCTCAAATTGGCAAAATTGGTTAATTAGGAGTTGCACCATTAGCCAAAGTTGGGTGGACTACTCCTAATGAACTCAGCCCATTCTCCAGCTGCCACCGTTGAACGGCTTGGCATTAACAAAGACCAATTAATTCTTGAGGTTGGCTTTGATACTACAGATTGTGATCAAGCATTACGCGATGCCATTACCAGTAAATCTGGCGCACCATTTTTAGATGCAACTGCGCAAGAGGTGGTAGATGTAGTTATTTTGTGGTGGCGCGAAGATGATGGTGATTTAGTAGATGAATTAGTTGATGCGCTTACCTATTTAACCGAGGATGGACCAATCTGGTTATTCACTCCCAAAATGGGTCGATCTGGTTATGTTGAGGCTAGTGATATTCAAGATGCGGCCCCAACCGCTGGCATGTCAGTAACCACTTCATTTTCAGTCGGGGCAGATTGGAGTGCAACTAGATTTGTTGCCCGTCACGCTGGAAGTAATAAAAAGAAATCTAAGTAGTTTAAGGATAAGGGAGAGAAATAAAATGGCGCTCGCAATCGGAGATACCGCACCAAATTTTGAATTAGTTAATCAGCATGGTGAAAAGATCTCACTTGCTTCATATAAAGATAAGAAAAATGTAGTCGTAATTTTCTATCCCTTTGCCTTCTCTGGTATCTGCACCGGCGAGCTATGCGCCTTAAGAGATGATCTATCTGCTTTTCAAAATGATAATGTGGAGTTAATTGCTATCTCTTGTGATCCAATGTATGCCAATAAGGTTTTTGCTGAAAAAGAGGGGTATAAATTCCAAGTTTTATCTGATTTTTGGCCACATGGTCAGGTTGCAAAAGATTATGGCACCTTTGAAGAGAGTAGAGGATGTGCCAAACGTGGCACATTTATTATTGGCAAAGATGGAAAAATTAAGTGGCAAGTTGTAAATGGCTTGGCAGATGCGCGTAATTTAATGGAGTATAAGAGCGCGCTAGCAGCCCTTTAACTAAACCTAAATTGGGAGTAATAGTAAAGACCTAGTAATATTCTCATTCACAGCAGGGTGGTTAGCTCAGTGGTAGAGCGCCTCGTTTACACCGAGGATGTCGGGGGTTCGAAACCCTCACCGCCCAC
>LIBD01000196.1 GCA_001437855.1 Actinobacteria bacterium BACL4 MAG-120820-bin23
GCTTGGCTTGCCCATAAAGTTGTTGCTATTCCCTATCAAGAGGGAACACCAACTGTTATCTCCCTAGTTGCCCAAGCTGCCTTAGGGGATAACCTATTTGGTCAAGGTTTTTATTACTTTGTGCAGGCCGCCACCACATTTATCTTATTTGCCGGTGCTAATACCTGCTTTAACGCATTTCCAAATATGGTAAATATTGTGGCAAATGATGGCTTTTTGCCTAAGCAGTTAACTAAAAGGGGCCATCGATTAGCTTTTTCAAATGGAATTATCTTTATCTCATCCTTTGCCGTAATTTTAGTAATCGCTTCAAATGCCAGCATTACTACCTTGGCTGCAATCTATGCCTTAGCGGTCTTTATCGGCTTTGCCTTAACCGGCTTTGGTATGGCAAAACGTAATCGGGGTAATAAGGGTAAGTTTTATCTTCACCTTTCAACTGGGGTGATTGCAATTACTACAGTAATTTTATTATCCGCCCTTAAGTTTGCTGATGGCACCTGGATAGTTGTAATCGGTACACCACTGATTGCATTTATTATGCTTAGATTTAATCAGCGATACACGCAAGAAAATCAAGCATTAATTGTCTCTAGTAAGGATTCAAGAGCGACCTCAATTACCAGACATGATGTGACGGTATTAATTGATCGAATAGATATTGCCACCGTTGGCGCTATTAGATATGCCAGAAGTTTAAAGCCAAGAAGTATTAATGCAGTTCACTTTGTAATCGATGACCGCCGGGCTGAGGAGTTAAGTTTAGGGTGGAAAAATAACCCAGCATTTTCTGATATCTCACTTGAATTAATTGATTGCCCAGATCGAAGATTGGTTAATTCTGTAGTTGATTACGCACAAAGCGTGACGTCAGCTGGGGATGTGGAGCTAACGCTACTGCTACCAAGAAGGGCGTACTCAAAGTTTTTAGGGCGGCTGCTTCATGATCAAACCGCAGAATCTATTGCTGGCCCTATCTCACAAATTCCGCGAGTAGTTGCCACCATTATTCCATTTGATGTGCAGAAAATTATCTCAGGTCAAGGTGATAACTTTGCAACCGCAAATAATCTACCTAAAGCTAAGTTAGATAATAAAAAAGAGGATTTAAAGCCCGCAAGAGCTCAAAGTGTTTTAACCCAAACCCCAGGTGTTGGTAAAAACAATGAACCAACCTTGCACTACCAAGAGGTGGTTACCCCAATTAGCCAAATTACCTGGCGCAAGCGAGCGCATGTGCAGGGCGTGGTTAGCTCCATAAAGTCAGCACCAAGTGGGGCAGCTCCAATAGTTGAGGTTGAGGTCTGGGATGAGACTGGCGGAGTTGCGCTGCAATTTTTAGGCAGGCGCGAGATATCAGGGCTTGAGGTTGGCTCCCAAATAAAGGCAGAGGGAATGGTGGGAGAAAATGATGGTCAATTAATTATTTTAAATCCCTCATATGAGATTATTCTTTAATAAATAATTTAAAACTAAATAATTACCGCTTGCTAGCAAAAAAATCACTTAATACCAAAGCGCAATCATCTGCTAACACCCCACTTACCACCTCAATT
>LIBD01000197.1 GCA_001437855.1 Actinobacteria bacterium BACL4 MAG-120820-bin23
CCCGCCTTTTACTCTCACCTACTACCTAGAGATAGATACTTAGCTGGTGGTGCTAGCAATATTGGTGGGATAAGTTATAAAGAGTTTGCTAGCGATATTGATAATTGGAATCAAAAAGCTACGCAATTTGGAGTAGCAAATATGGTCTGCTATCCACTGCCAGCTATTGGTGAGCGATTTCCATTTTTATCTACCCAGATGCCAAAGCTAGAAAGTAATCTGGCCAGCGGTGAGGTAGAAAGGTATCGAGCAATCTTGGAGGCGATCGCATTTACCGAAAAGTATGCTTATGATTTATTGGAACAAGCTGGCGCAAGTATCTCTTCTCAAATATTTACCGTCGGTGGTGGTGGTAAATCAAATCTACTTAGCCAAATTAGAGCAACGGTTATGAATAAGCAGGTAGTGATTATGGCTAAAAGTGGCAGTGATATTGGCGCTGCCATGCTCGCCTATGCCAGCCATAATGCCCAAGATAATGATTTAGCCAAAGCCTTATCTGATATCAATATTGCCCAAACCAATCACTTCACCCCGCAAGATGATGAGCGGGCAGAGCTGGCGCGAAATTACCAAAGCTTCCTTGAGTTAACTGCCAAGTACAAAGGGTAGTAATCTTTTCACCTATGCGCCAGGTTTTAATCTTAAATCCAGCAGATAACATTGCAATCTGCTTAACAGATATGCAAGCTGGCCAAGAGTTAGATCAAGATAATTTAAAGCTAACCTTTAAACAATCAATTCCTAGAGGTCATAAGGTGGCAACTAGCGATGTTAAAAAAGGTGATGGCATTATTAAGTATGGCGAGCGCATGGGACATGCCACAAAAGATATTACTCGCGGTGAGCATGTTCATACCCACAACGTCTTAGGCGATCGCCTATCAACGGAAAGGTCGTAATGAGTATTACTGGTTTTGCCCACAAAGGTCGTGGGGTGGGAGTGCGCGATCACCAATTAATTTTGCCATCGGTAGTTTGCTCAACTCATGTCAGCCGAAAGATTGCAAATGCGGTGGGGGCAATTACCTTTGCCCATCAAAATGGTTGTGGAATTATTGGCATTGATGTGCCCGGGGTAGATAACTTTTTTATTGAGTTAGCTAATCATCCAAATGTGCAATCTGTCTTGGTGGTATCCCTAGGCTGTGAAACTATTCAAGGACCAGAGCTACTGCCTAAAATAAATCAGGAGCTATCTCGGCTACTAGTTATCCAAGAGTCCGGGGGAGCAACCGGCACCTTTGAATCTGGGGTAAAAGATGCCAAGTGGTTACGAGAAAATTACCTAAGTCAGAAGGTTAAGGTAGAAAAATTAGTAGTTGGGTTAGATATTGCCCGCAGTATTTCAAATACCGCAGATATCAAAGCAGCCCTAACAACTGCTGGCTTTGAGGTCGTAATTCAAGAAACAGCAGCCGCTAGTGAGCACAACATGGCAAAGTTGATGGGGCAAAAGGTGCACATAATTCTCTCCTACCCAGATGAGAATCAACCACCCTCTGGTTTTCCATTAATTCCAGTTATAAATA
>LIBD01000198.1 GCA_001437855.1 Actinobacteria bacterium BACL4 MAG-120820-bin23
CGCTTGAGAATCTCTGGTGTCACTTTCACATAATCATAAGTTGATTCTAGAGTTGGGTTTGCCAATACGCCTGAGTTATAAACTCCACCCACCATAACTCCGGTGTTTTTCTTCATACATTCTTTGAAAAGTTCTTCTTGTGCGGATTGATCAAGCAGTGAGTACCTGCCAGCAATTAAGATAATATCTAAGTCCATTTCTTTAACTGCTTTAGTTGCATATGAACAATAATTCAATCCCACACCAATACCTTTAATTACTCCTTTAGATCTAAGTTCATCTAAAACTGGATACGACTCTGCAATTGCTTTATCAATCTGATCATCTGCATCGTGTATTAATGCAATATCAACTGAAGCAAGATTTAATCTGGTTAAACTTTCCTCAAGCGATCTAACAATGCCCTCTTTGGAAAAATCAAAGACTGGGAAAATTGTTGGATCTACTCCTATATAGCCAGCAAGCCCAGCAACCTTTCCAGAGATCTCTTCAGGTGTGAATTTTTGCAACACTCTGCCAACTTTTGTGGAGATTACAAAGGGTTTATTAGCTTTATTTAAAGCTGCCCCAACTCGCTTTTCTGCATTGCCATGGCCATACAGGGGCGCAGTATCAAAAAAATTAATTCCAGAGTTAACCGCAGCTAAAATTGTTGCCTCAGCCTCGGCATCTGTTACCTCAGTAAATAGACCGCCCAGCGGGGCGCTGCCCAAAGCCAACTTTGTTACATACCGGTCTATGCGGGGAATTTTTACTAACTCACTATGTCTGGCCATCTACGCAATAGTATAGGAAGGTGTTGAGATAGTTAATGGTGCTCAACTAATGAGATTAAGGGCAGAAAGAGTGGCGATGGAAAAAGAGTTTGCAGGTCTTACCGCAATTGTGACCGGTGCTGGCTCAGGTATTGGCCTTGAAGTTGCAAAAGGCTTAACAGAAAAGGGCGCAAAGGTTTTTGGGTTTGATATCGCCCAAGGTGAAATGGCCACTTATGCCACATTTATTAAATGTGATATTTCAGATACACCTTCGGTAAAAAATGCATTTTCAGAATTCAAAAAATTAAGTAACAACTTAGATATTCTCATTAACAACGCCGGAATCGGATCACTTACAACTGTGGAGAATGAAAGTGATGAAATTTGGCAGAAAGTACTTAACACTAATGTGATCGGAACTGCCAGAGTTTCACGCGAAGCAATTCCACTTCTTAGAACTAGTAAATCTGCCGCGATAGTAAATACTGCATCAGTGGCTGCTATTGATGGCATACCAAATCGTGCGGCATACAGTGCTTCAAAAGGAGCAGTTTTAACTTTAACTCTAGCTATGGCAACTGATCACCTATCAGATGGCATAAGAGTGAATGCGGTAAATCCTGGAACTACCGATACGCCTTGGGTAAAAAGATTATTAGATCAATCTGATGATGCGAAGACTGCCAAGTCTGCACTTGAAGCAAGACAGCCAATGGGAAGACTTGTTACACCTAGTGAAATTGCAAGTACAATTATTTTTCTAGCCAGC
>LIBD01000199.1 GCA_001437855.1 Actinobacteria bacterium BACL4 MAG-120820-bin23
GGAAGTAAGCCCTCTACAGCTGAGCAAGTAAGGCGCAGAGCATTAGAGGCGATTGCCACTGAAGCAAAAATGATGCTTGATGAAGCAGTTGTCGCGACACCTCAAGAGATTGATATCTGCATGTTACTTGGCTCTGGTTGGCCAATGCACTTAGGTGGAATCTTGCCGTATTTGGATCGAGAAGGAATTAGTGAAGCGGTTTGCGGATCTCGTTTTCATCCAAAGGGTGTTGCATCTCTGCCTTAATATCAAGGCGAATCTCACTACTACTCCAAGTTACTAAAGATCTAGTTATATTTTGAACTGTTATGCCTAGATCTTCAAGAATTTCACTTCGCTTTGCGTGTTCAAGAAAAGTTAATGGAATTCCAATTGAATGAACAGCAACATTCAGTTGAGCATCTCTAAACAGTTCTGAAATTGTGCTGGCAATTCCACCATGCTTAATACCATCTTCTAGGACGACAACACTCTTATATCTTTGTGCCATAGTTACTAAAGATTTTGGCAGCGGTTTGACCCATCTTGGATCAATAACTGTTACCCCAACACCCTCTCGATAAGCTTGCGCTGCTGATTCCACTGCAATTGATGCAAATGCACCCACGCTAACTAACAAAATATCAGCACTCTCTCCGCGATATAAAACATCAATGCCATCTCGGCGCTCAAACGCTGGAATATCTGAATTTATTGCACCCTTTGGAAATCTAATCAGTGAAGGTGCATCTGAGATATCTACTGCCTCACGTAAGGTTTCGCGCAATTGTTGGCCATCACGTGGTGCTGCAACATGCAACGTTGGAATAATTCCAGTCAACGCTAGATCCCAAATTCCATTATGGGATGGTCCATCATCACCTGTTACACCTGCTCTATCTAAGACAAAAGTTACGCCTGCTTTATGAAGTGCGACATCAAGTAGTAGTTGATCAAATGCTCGGTTTAAAAAAGTTGAATAAACTGCAAAGACTGGATGTAATCCGGCATAAGCCATACCGGCAGCTGCAGTTGTGGCATGTTGTTCGGCAATTCCAACATCAAAGGTTCTATCTGGGTAAGCCTTTTGGAATTTATCTAGTCCAGTTGGTCCCATCATCGCAGCAGTGATAGCTACAACATCTTTGCGTTCAGAACCTATCTTTACTAACTCATCAGAGAAGACACTGGTCCAGCTCTTACTGCCTTTAGTAAGTGGTGATCCTGTTTCTGGATCAACAACTCCAACTGCATGAAATTTTTCAGCTTCATCATTTAATGCTGGTGCATGGCCACGACCTTTTTCAGTAATAACGTGGACTAAAACTGGTGCGTCATAATCTTTGGCAATTTTTAATGCCTTTTCAATCGCCTCGATGTTATGCCCATCAACTGGTCCAAAATATTTCAGGCCTAAATCTTCGAACATACCTTGTGGTGCCACAATATCTTTTATGCCTTTTTTAACTCCATGTAAGGTCTCATAAATTGGATGTCCGACAACTGGAGTTTTCTCTAATACACCTTTGCCCCAATCTAAAAA
>LIBD01000200.1 GCA_001437855.1 Actinobacteria bacterium BACL4 MAG-120820-bin23
GTAGCGGCCAAGCTAATGTGGCTTAAGCAAAATGAGCCAGAAAACTATGCCAAGAGTAGGTTTTTCTTACAGATCCCAGGTTACTTAAATTATAAATTAACTGGCAAATTTAGTTTAGATTCCGCCCATGCTTCGCTCTTGCAACTTCGAAATGCCGATAACAAGAGTTGGGCAGCTGAGGTTTTAGATTTTATTGGCCTTGATGAATCAAAGTTTCCACCAATTGGCCTAGCAAGTGATTTATTGGGTGAGGTAATCCAAGAAAATGAGGCAAAAATTCCAGTTGGTACACCAGTTTACTTTGGCACAGTTGATGGCTGCTCGGCTGCGGTAGAAACTGGGGTAATTGATCCAGGTGTAGTCGCGGAGATGACTGGCACTTCAACAGTATTAATCATGCCAACTGATGGTAATAATTTTAATGATGCCTTTGTAGCCATTGATCATGCGATAGCAAATCGACAACTTCGACTTGGCGCAATGGTAGCTTCGGGGGCAAGTGTTTCCTGGCTAATGACAAATATCTTAAAAGATCAAAATTCAATGCCGGAGTTAACTCAAATGGCTACTGAGGTAGCGCCAGGGTGTGAGGGATTAATTTTCTTGCCGTACATGATGGGTGAGCGAAGTCCGATATGGAATACAAATGCCAGAGGAGTCTTCTTTGGCTTAACTTTAACCACCACACCACAAATGATGTTTAGGGCGGTTTTAGAAGGAACTGCATTTGCCTTAGCTCACAATGTTGAGATTGGAAAACAATCTGGCATAAAAATCGATGAGATCAGAAGTATTGGCGGTGGCAGTAAGAGTGAGCTTTGGAATCAAATCAAAGCTGATGTTTTAGGGCTGCCGATTGCCATCTTGAAAGACTCAAGTGGGGCAGCGGTTGGTGATGCTTATTTAGCCGGATTAGGTTCTGGAAGTTTTTCAGATATTAGAGATGTAATAAACTCAACTGTGAGTATTGAAAATCGCTTCCTGCCAAACAAAACTAATCATGATTACTATCAAGAGCGGTATGCCAGATTTAGAAATCTATATGAGAGTTTAAAGGGTGAGTTTGATGCCTCTGCTGCCTCGGCCAACTTTATGGGTAAATAAATGAAGGTATTTATTACCGCCCGAATTGATCCTGATCAAATAGATCGATTAACGGCAAATGGCTTTAAGGTGGAGCAGGGCGGCTTTGGTTTAACTGGTGTTAAGTTAGATCAGGATCAATTGATTGCGAAATTTAAAGATATCGATGTAGCGATTATTGAGTTTGAAAATATCACAGGTGAGATTCTAAAAAGTAGCTCTAGCTTAAAAATTATGGCATGCCTTCGAAATGAACCAGCGGCAAGTACGGATATTGTGGCTGCATCAAAGTTGAATATTCCAGTTTTATTTACCCCAGGTAGAAATGCGGTAGCTGTGGCTGAGTACACAATCGGTTTAATGCTTTCAGTTGCCAGAAGTATTGCCACTACCCATCACCTACTTAGATACACCGATGAATTAACTTCAGTTTCCTATAGT
>LIBD01000201.1 GCA_001437855.1 Actinobacteria bacterium BACL4 MAG-120820-bin23
AGGTCGCAGTTGGAGAAGAGGAAGAACTGACTAAAATCGTTAAAGATAAGATGTCTAAAGCATATAAATTAAATGTTCCTTTGGATGTAAATATTGGGATAGGAAAAAGCTGGGACTTGGCAGCCCATTAAGGCGAACTAAAATCAACTAGTTAAATGGATACATCTAGCAAAAGGGCTAAATATCAGGCTCACGATCTGAAAAATAGCCAGTGAATTCAATCAGTTTGACCCTAGATGGACTTAGAAAGTAACCTTGCCCGTCCCCGTCCCTACTAGTTGCTTTAACCCTGGAGTACACCTACCTAATGACCCCCTCTCAAATTGCAGTAAATGATATTGGCGGTGCAGAAGATTTTTTAGCCGCTATTGAAGGCACAATTAAAAATTTTAACGACGGAGATTTAGTCTCTGGAATAGTTGTTCAAATAGATCGTGAAGAAGTTCTTCTAGATATTGGGTATAAAACCGAGGGTGTAATTCCTTCTCGAGAGTTATCAATTAGACATGATGTTGCTCCAAGCGAATTAGTAAAAGTTGGCGATCGTATTGAAGCTTTAGTTTTACAGAAAGAGGATAAAGAAGGACGCCTAATACTTTCAAAGAAGCGCGCTCAATATGAGCAGGCCTGGGGAGATGTTGAAGGCAAGAAAGAAAGAGATGAAGTTGTAACCGGAACTGTTATTGAAGTTGTTAAAGGTGGCTTAATTGTTGACATCGGACTTCGAGGTTTCTTACCTGCATCACTAGTTGAAATGCGAAGAGTTCGTGATTTAACACCGTATATTGGCCAACAAGTTGAATGTAGAATTATTGAGCTAGATAAAAACCGCAACAATGTGGTTCTTTCTCGTAGGGCATTTTTGGAGCAATCTCAATCTGCATCAAGAACTACTTTCTTAAACCAACTCCAAAAAGGACAAGTTCGAACTGGTGTAATTTCATCAATAGTAAACTTTGGTGCATTTGTTGATTTAGGCGGAGTTGATGGATTAGTGCACGTATCTGAACTTTCTTGGAAGCACATTGATCACCCATCAGAGGTGGTTGAGGTTGGCGATGAGGTAACTGTTGAAGTTCTTGAAGTTGACTTCGAGCGTGAGCGTGTTTCACTATCTTTGAAAGCCACCCAGGAAGATCCTTGGCAAGCATTTGCTCGTACAAACAGCATTAACCAAGTTGTTAATGGCGAGGTTACAAAGCTTGTTCCGTTCGGTGCCTTTATTAAAGTATTTGAAGGTATTGAAGGCTTAGTCCATATTTCAGAATTAGCTGAGCGTCATGTAGAAATTCCAGAACAGGTAGTTCAAGTCGGCGATAAGTTATTCGTAAAGATTATCGATATCGATTTAGAGCGTAGAAGAATTTCACTTTCTCTTAAGCAAGCAAATGAAGGACAAGAGGTTGAAGTTGAGGCTTTTGATCCTGCGCAATATGGAATGCCAGCTCGCTACGATGCTGCAGGCAATTTTATTTATCCAGAAGGTTTTGATGCCGATACT
>LIBD01000202.1 GCA_001437855.1 Actinobacteria bacterium BACL4 MAG-120820-bin23
TGTGATGGATTTAATTGATCAGATAAGAGTAAGCGGTGGTAAGTAAGTTAATTAGCTGAGCGCTTTATGGATAGAGATTTAGAACTACAAATCTGGAGACTACGAAACCGTGAGACTCTCCTTGAACAATTAATGAGTAATCTTTAGGCTATCCGTGTTAAACCAACTCTAATTTAACGTTTACTTAGAAACATTGGGCCTGATTCAAAAATTCAGCCATTCTTTAGTTTCCATTATTATCGTAGCCACCATAACACTTTCCATCGCGTAGTTCTACGGCAGAAAGCTGATTCTCTTGACCTGGCTCGCTGAAGACTTGACCTGTGCCATTCAAACCTGAATAAAATCTAACTACAGCAAATAAGTCTCTACTACAGCTCAAATTGGTTAAGGTCACTCTTACCGGGAATCTATATTCATTTACGTATCCAGTATCGAAAATGGGATTTGAAGTTGGGTCACTCTTTTTAGTTACATAAATTCTGTAAGAGTTGAAGAAGCGTCCCCAGTACTCTGCCTGACCAGTAAATTCACTAAGTCGAGTTATCCCTCCGCTCATCTCTGGAACTCGGCCAAAGTCGGATGTCGTCGGCGATGGCTGAGGTTTAGGAGTTGGACGAACTACGGAACCAGAGGGCCTTAAAGTAACTTTGTCTATGGATCCAGTCGACGATTTTAATTCGACCTCAATTCCGCCCTCGCTTACAAAGTCCTTTTGCCGCAATACGTAACGGATCCTTCCGGTCCAAGCCTCTTCATCTTCAATACTGCTCGACGGGGAGAAAGGAATCAAAAAGTCTTGCAAGTGTCCTAGTTTTGCGTTGTACTTATAAACAAGAACACCATTCTGATAATTTGAAGCGCCTTTCATATCAAATTTACCTTGGCGTCGAGACTCAACTAACAGTGCCTCTGAATCTGAAAGTGGAATCACGATTAGCTTTATGCCATCACCTTCATTGTCGAGAGGGCGCAGTGAAACTTCAATGTCTGTTACTCGCTCTTTAGGTAAGCATAAAATCTGTTCCGGCTCTAACCAACTAGACAAGAATCGCCACCAACCACTGAGAGTTCTTGACGGTCCATCTTGCATACCCATTATGTCAAGACCCTGCATCGGAAACGATCCGCGTGGATTTCCCAGATGGGCAAGTTGAAGAAAATGACCTGTCTCATGGGCCCAGTAAGACCAATAAGTCCTTCTCTCGCCCATAGTTTCTTTATCAAAAAATTTACCGACAAGTGTCATCGCTTTAACATTTTTTAAGGGGTGGTTAATCATTGACCAAGGAAATGCTTGAGTGCCTTCTGGGAGTATTTCCTGATTCTTCGGCGCGATAAAGTGAACTATATCTATTCCTGAAAAGTCGAACTTCGCTTCAACGGCTGGAACTACCTTTTCAAACAGCCGCTCCGTTTCTGGATGAGCCTCTGAGTAAGGAACAGAATAATCTCGTGACGCCCCTGGTAGGCGAATCCAATTGGA
>LIBD01000203.1 GCA_001437855.1 Actinobacteria bacterium BACL4 MAG-120820-bin23
CAAGAGTTATTTGCTAAAGATAAAGAGCGAGCTGCTAGAAGATTAGTTCATATTCCAATGGGCAGATTTGCAGATGCAAGTGAGATAGCAGGAGCGGTAGCATTTTTAGCCTCCGATGACTCTAGCTTTATTACTGCTAGTAACTTCTTGGTAGATGGTGGCATCTCTGGGGCGTATGTAACCCCGCTGGATAATTAATTTTTGATATTAATAAGGCCCCACTCAATAATGAGTGGGGCCTTATTTTTAGCTAACGAAAGGATTTCTAGCGCCAGCAAGGCGCGGGTGGATGTCCTTGATGCACAACTGTTTTATCTTTAATTAAATGTAGAGAACGGATTTGTATTTGCAATACTCCCACCCCCTTATTGGTTTAAAGAGGCAATCAATTGATTGCAAATATCAAGTTACTCCTAAATCTTAGGGTTGGATAGGTATGAAACACCTATAAAATCTGGAGTATTAATTTAGAGTTAAGAGTTTTACGCAACCTGTACAACAGAGGATGTAGCAACTCTTCTCAGGAAGGTATCAACCAACTCAAAGGCACGTTTATCTGAGGCAGGTTGTATCTCTTTAGTCTCTTTGCGTAATTGATCAACATCAACCCCAACAGATTCCACCTCAGCACAACCACCCTCCATCCCTAGCCACTCCTCTAATACCAGTGGATCAATCTCTGGATGAAACTGCACACCTAAAGTTCTGCCCATAACAAATGCTTGGCTGGCAATCTGACTTCTAGCAATCTCTGTTGCACCCTTTGGTAGCGTCCATCTATCCCAGTGATATTCAAACCAGGGACCAGTTGGGATTAAAGTTTTATCATCAGATTGGATCTCATACCAACCAAGCTCTGCCTTTGGCGCCTTGGCAACTGAGCCACCTAATGCTCTAGCCATTAATTGCCCACCAAAACAAATACCAAATATAGGTATGCCGGCGTTGTGAGCTGCTTTTAATTTAGTAATTTCAGGAAGTAACCACTTACCAATTCGCTCATCCTCATAGGCGCCATATGGGGCACCCATTGGCACAATCACATCGTAATTAGCAAAGATAGGAAAAGTAACATCAATATTTGGTTGGAGATAAGCACTCTCTGGTACTACTAAAAAACGCTCAATCTCATACCCATGTTTTTCAAAGGCGCGCCAGATTGGTCCCCCCAGTGAGACATGATCATGTTCGATAAAGAGTGCGCGCATCAAGATAGTTTATCGCTTGTGTAATTTATATAACTAATCCTAGGCTGAATTACTTCTGTTGCCTTAATCTCAAAATCTGATGGGCCTTTTTAGCTAACTCTGCACCCATAACAGCAGCCCTTGCCTCGGTGAGTTTTTCACCATTAACAATTAAGTTTAATTGATCAAGATCAACATGCTCAATTACTATTTTATCCTTTCTACCAAAGCCTCTTTTTAACTTCATCGATATCCTCCTTTGCCTCTATTGGTTTTAAGTGGATTATGTAGAG
>LIBD01000204.1 GCA_001437855.1 Actinobacteria bacterium BACL4 MAG-120820-bin23
ATGGGTTCTCACTAACGGTCCAGACATCGCAGAGTTAAAAGCAAAATTATTTCAAAAAAGGAAATTTGTTGTCGAGCAGAGTCTTCCCACGGTAATTGAATCAGGTAAAATTTCGTGGAAAGCACCAGGAGTTGGCCAAATTGATACGGGGATCTGGCGCCGCCTGCACACAGGCGATGATGGATACGTTGATTGGAGCCACTTTTCATACACCCCCGAGTATCGACATTCATTGATGGCCACTCAGATAGAAGTGGATCAACCCGAATGGCGCAAACTCAAGTTTGAAAGCCTGGGGCCAATTCAGGTATGGCTAAATGGTCAAATTATTTTAAGCAGTGACAAGTTTGGTTACATGCAACCAGTAGTAAACGAAGTTGAGACCTTACTGCCTTCAGGAATTAGTGAATTAATTATTTCGCAGTGGCAGATATCTCTAAGGGAGGTGCGCCATGTTGTAAGAGTTAGCGTAATTGGCTTACCAGTGCGTATCGTAATTCCATCTAATGGGGCAGACGAATATGCCTCTGAGATAGCAGAAAGAGCTCTGGAGCAGATCAGAATCAAACAATGGGCGAGAGATCATGATGAGATTGAAATTTTAGGCCCAATTGGTCTAAAAATTAGAGTGAAAAAAGTACGAGATTTAGGGCAGGGAACTTCGGTCACCTTAAAGAAAGGCAGTGGAAAGATTTCAGTTACTCAGCTACAAAAGGCTGCAGCTGATGCAGTAGCCAATGAGTCTGGGTCTCTAGATGGAGATGTCACTGCAACCATGCTAGATACCGGTGAGATTTTTCTAGAAATTAAGGTCGATTCAGCTGATACTCCTGTGAGCCGAGTTTTTAGAACAGCTCGGGTTCCAGAGCGAGTTAGAACTAAGGTAACAAAATTAGAACCTAATGTTTGGCGGGATGAAGTTTTAAGTCACGTTTCAGATAGTTACCCATCCTCGGCCCGTGCGCTAGCTCGTAGAGAATTGAACCCTAAATACGTTGTGACCCGAGAAGATCTCAAATCTGCCCTTTCGATGATCAACTCCAAAGCCGATTGCGCTGACTTTGAAGCTGTGGGACTAATCAACGTGCTGCATAGGTTCAATCAAGCTAATTGGGAGATTGGTCTAAGGGATGAGGTCATCAAGTCTCTAGTTGATTTTAAGTATTGGATTGATCAGCCAGGTTTAGATGCCATGTGCTATTTCACAGAGAATCATCAATTGGTCTGGCATACAGCAGAACACTTAATTGGAGATTATTTGAAAGATGAGAAGTTCTCCAATTCTGGTTTTGAAGGCAGTAAACACTCAACTCATGGCCAGGAAATGGCGCAGGAGTGGTTAATTAGAAAACTTGAGGGTGGATTTAGTGAGTTCGATTCAAATGCTTATCTAGCAATTGACACCTTGGCTTTAATTTCTCTTATGGAGTTCTCACCGTCAAAGAAGATTAGGCAATTTAGCGAAGCA
>LIBD01000205.1 GCA_001437855.1 Actinobacteria bacterium BACL4 MAG-120820-bin23
ATGGGTTCTCACCAACGGTCCAGATATCGCCGAGTTAAAAGCAAAATTATTTCAAAAAAGGAAATTTGTTGTCGAGCAGAGTCTTCCCACTGTAATTGAATCAGGTAAAATTTCGTGGAAAGCACCAGGAGTTGGCCAAATTGATACGGGGATCTGGCGCCGCCTGCACACAGGCGATGATGGATACGTTGATTGGAGCCACTTTTCATACACCCCCGAGTATCGACATTCATTGATGGCCACTCAGATAGAAGTGGATCAACCCGAATGGCGCAAACTCAAGTTTGAAAGCCTGGGGCCAATTCAGGTATGGCTAAATGGTCAAATTATTTTAAGCAGTGACAAGTTTGGTTACATGCAACCAGTAGTAAACGAAGTTGAGACCTTACTGCCTTCAGGAATTAGTGAATTAATTATTTCGCAGTGGCAGATATCTCTAAGGGAGGTGCGCCATGTTGTAAGAGTTAGCGTAATTGGCTTACCAGTGCGTATCGTAATTCCATCTAATGGGGCAGACGAATATGCCTCTGAGATAGCAGAAAGAGCTCTGGAGCAGATCAGAATCAAACAATGGGCGAGAGATCATGATGAGATTGAAATTTTAGGCCCAATTGGTCTAAAAATTAGAGTGAAAAAAGTACGAGATTTAGGGCAGGGAACTTCGGTCACCTTAAAGAAAGGCAGTGGAAAGATTTCAGTTACTCAGCTACAAAAGGCTGCAGCTGATGCAGTAGCCAATGAGTCTGGGTCTCTAGATGGAGATGTCACTGCAACCATGCTAGATACCGGTGAGATTTTTCTAGAAATTAAGGTCGATTCAGCTGATACTCCTGTGAGCCGAGTTTTTAGAACAGCTCGGGTTCCAGAGCGAGTTAGAACTAAGGTAACAAAGTTAGAACCTAATGTTTGGCGGGATGAAGTTCTAAGTCACGTTTCAGAGAGTTACCCATCCTCGGCCCGTGCGCTAGCTCGTAGAGAATTGAACCCTAAATACGTTGTGACCCGAGAAGATCTCAAATCTGCCCTTTCGATGATCAACTCCAAAGCCGATTGCGCTGACTTTGAAGCTGTGGGACTAATCAACGTGCTGCATAGGTTCAATCAAGCTAATTGGGAGATTGGTCTAAGGGATGAGGTCATCAAGTCTCTAGTTGATTTTAAGTATTGGATTGATCAGCCAGGTTTAGATGCCATGTGCTACTTCACAGAGAATCATCAATTGGTCTGGCATACAGCAGAACACTTAATTGGAGATTATTTGAAAGATGAGAAGTTCTCCAATTCTGGTTTTGAGGGAAGTAAACACTTAACTCATGGCCAGGAAATGGCGCAGGAATGGTTGATTAGAAAACTTGAGGGTGGATTTAGTGAGTTCGATTCAAATGCTTATCTAGCAATTGACACCTTGGCTTTAATTTCTCTTATGGAGTTCTCACCGTCAAAGAAGATTAGGCAATTTAGCGAAGCT
>LIBD01000206.1 GCA_001437855.1 Actinobacteria bacterium BACL4 MAG-120820-bin23
GCTACATAATATGGATCAGATAAATTACCGGTTAGTTGTGAGAGGTTTGGAAATTTTTTCTTAAGTTGATCAGCCTGTGCTTGCGCCCTACGATCCATCCAAATCAATGCATTTCTAACTGGCCGACCGGCATTATCAACGGCTAATAATGTTGGAGCTTGGGATGAGATAGCTACGCCAGTAATAGTTGCATCTGGAACCTGCAAGATCGCCTCTGCGGTTGCTTTACAAAAACTAAGCCACCACTGATTTGCATCCTGCTCTACCCAGCCTGCTTGCAAATGGATAGTTGGGTATTCAGCTCTGCCTTGCGCAACTAATTTACCCGCTAGGTTTATTAGTACAGCTTTTGTGGCAGTAGTTCCGACATCAACCCCAAGCAAAAGCGGTTGCATAACCTAGCTCTTTAAAGCTTTGCGCTCTCTTCGCTGTTTACTCTTAGAAACTAGCACTGGTCCAGCTACAGAAATTAACAACAAAATACCAGTAACAATTGTTCGCCATTGAGCATTAATCTCTTGCAGAGTTAGCCAGGATTCAACTGAACCAGCTAAAAGCACACCAGCTACGACGCCCCAAATAGTTCCAATGCCACCAAAGATAGATACGCCACCTAGCAAGATAGCTGAAATAACCAACAGCTCTAAGCCCACACCATTATCAGCCTGTGAGGTAGAAAAGCGGAATGTGTAAACCATGCCAGCTACACCTGACATAAAGCCAGTGAATGTAAAGACAATCATCTTGTGTCGAACTACATTAATACCAGCAAACTTTGCAGCCTCAACACTTTGGCCAATTGCCAATGTTCTTCGGCCAAATGGCGTGCGATGTAGTAAGAATGCAAAGAAAATACCGAAAACAATTATCATCGGCAGAGTCTTTGGCATAAATGTTGTACCAAAGGTGTCAAAGCCAAAACTTGTCCAAAATTCAGGGAACTCACTCACGGTATTTTCACCAATAATTCCATTAGCAATACCACGGTATAACGCTAAGGTGCCAATAGTTACCGCCAATGAGCCAAGACCTAACTTGGTTACTAAAAATCCATTTATAAATCCACAGAGGGATCCAACTGCTAGGCAGACAATCATTGCCAGCCAAATTGGTGCACCTTGGGCATAGCTCCAGCCAAGCATGCAACTACTTAACGCCAACATAGATGCCACGGAAAGATCAATCTCACCTAAAATAATCATAAACAACATGGCAAAGGCGATGATCATAATCTCACTTGTATTTGAGAAAATATATGAAATATTAAGTGAGGTCAAAAAGTTATCAGTGGTAACAGATGCCAGCACAAATACCACAAACAGCAATACTATGATCGCTGTATCCCAGCTTTTACGCACTGGAACAGCTTTAGGAAAAATAGCCATGATTAGGTCCTCTCCCGAATTCTTTGTTTTAAGAGCCGTTTCTCACTTCTAACTGCCAGAACACGATCTGCATAGATTG
>LIBD01000207.1 GCA_001437855.1 Actinobacteria bacterium BACL4 MAG-120820-bin23
TGTAGTTAAGCGAGCAAATGATCTGCATGAGGCTTATCGTAAAAACTACGCTGCTTATTACCAGCGCCACGCTAAAGCTGATTCACCTGCCATGCGGGGGGCAGATCCACTAATTATTTTAGTTCCAGGAATTGGCATGTTTAGTTACGGTAAAGATAAGCAAACCGCTCGCGTAGCTGGTGAATTTTATATCAATGCCATCAATGTCATGCGCGGGGCGGAGGCGATTTCAACCTATGCACCAATTGCCGAGAGTGAAAAATTTAGAATTGAGTATTGGGATTTGGAGGAGGCAAAGTTAAAACGTATGCCAAAGCCAAAGCCACTTGCTGGCAAAGTTGCATTGGTAACTGGGGCAGCCTCTGGTCTTGGCAAAGCTACCGCACAACGCTTAGCTGATGAGGGCGCTTGTGTAGTTGTGGCAGATCGTGATTTAGAGGGAGCTAGTAAGTTTGCCGCTGAATTGGGCGGCAGCGACAAAGCAATTGCAGTTGCTATGGATGTGACTAGTGAGGATGCAATTGCTTCAGCAATGGCTGCCACAATGCTCGCCTTTGGTGGCATTGATATCGTAATTAATAATGCCGGTATCTCTATCGCTAAACCAATTACCCAAACCACAATCGCAGATTGGGATTTGCAATTAGATATTATGGCCAGAGGCTCATTCTTAGTCTCCCGCGAAGCTGCTAAAGCTTTAATTGCGCAAAAAATGGGTGGCGATATTATTTATATCTCATCTAAAAACTCAGTATTTGCCGGTGCTAACAATGTTGCTTATGGGGCAACAAAGGCTGCGCAATCTCATCAAGTTCGTCTGCTGGCAGTTGAGTTAGGTGAGTTTGGTATCCGGGTTAATGGTATTAATCCAGATGGTGTAGTTAAGGGCTCTGGCATATTTGCTGGCGGCTGGGGAGCAAACCGGGCTAAACAATATGGTGTGGAAGAGGCAAAGCTGGGTGAGTATTACGCACAGCGCACTATCTTGAAAAAAGAGGTGCTACCAGAACATATTGCAGCTGCCGTATTTGTAATTTTAGGTGGAGATCTAACACTAACTACTGGATTACATATTCCAGTTGATGGTGGCGTTGCAGCAGCCTTTCTTAGATAGGCACTCTTTTGCTTTACGCAGCGGTTGATCTTGGCGGCTCATCTGGTCGAGTTACTGTGGGTGAGTTAGTTGATTCAAAAATCTCACTAACTGAGGTTCATAGATTCAAACATGAACCGGTGCAAACTGATGCTGGATTATTTTGGGATTGGTCATTTATCGTAGAACAGGTAAAGACGGGGTTGGCCGCTGCTTGCCAACTGGGAAAAGTAAATAGTGTTGGCGTAGATAGCTGGGCGGTTGATTATGGCGTAATTGATCAAACAGGTAAGGTGATTGGTCAGCCATTTTGTTATCGAGATAGCCGAACCGATGGCTTAATGGATAAGTTGAAAGCTGATTTAG
>LIBD01000208.1 GCA_001437855.1 Actinobacteria bacterium BACL4 MAG-120820-bin23
GAATGACAGAGCCTGTTGAGATAAGTTATTTAAGAAAAGGATCTGCCGCCTCAACAATTGAACCTTTAGATATTTTAGATAATTACATAGCCTCAACTCGGTGGCTTCATACAACTGGCATAACCTGTGCTATTTCAAAAACTGGTGCAGATACGGTGAAGATGGCATTAGATAAAGCAAGAGCTCTAGGAGTTAAATCTAGCTTTGATTTAAATCTAAGGCGAAAGTTGTGGAGTGAGAGCGAGGCTAAAGTTGTGTTAGAGCCACTTGCTTCCAATGTTGAATTATTAATTGGTGGCGAGGATGAATACCAGGCGATATTTGGATTTAGTGATGTGAAAAATGTCTTAGCAGATGCAAATACCAGGGGCTGTAAGATTGCGGTAATGACAAAAGCTGACCAAATTTTAAGGTACTCAATTAATGGAGAGTATGGTGAAATAACCCCACCAAAAGTTATCTCAGTTGATCCAGTTGGCTCAGGGGATGCCTTTACTGGTGGCACGATTGCTGGATTGCTAAGTGGCTTAAGCCCAGAGCAAGCTTTAATCCAAGGAAGTATTTGTGGAGCATCAGTTGCAAGTATGTTTGGGGATTGGACCGGCATACCAACTGGAAAAGCTGGTGTTGTTGACTCAGAAGTTTTAAACAAGTTAAGGAGTTTGCAGTGAAAGCATTAGATACATTGCTTCAAGAGAAGATGATGACTTTGGTTAGAGCAAATTCACAAAGTGAGGGGCAAGCTTTGGCTGATGCATTAGTTGAGGCTGGAGTTAAGGTTATAGAGATTACTTTAACTACGCCAGGTGCTCTAAAAATTATTGCCAATTTATTAAAACATAAAGGTCTACTTGTAGGTGCTGGCACAGTTAGAACTATTAAAGATGTAAAGAAAGTTGAAGATATTGGTGCAAAATTTGTTGTTTCTCCAGATACAAATGAGGATGTAATTACTGCAACTAAGAAATTAAAATTGGTATCAATGCCAGGTGTTTGCACTCCGACAGATGTTGCAATCGCTGAGGAAAGTGGTGCTGATATTCTAAAATTATTTCCTGCTGCGATTTTAGGACCAGGACACTTAAAAATGCTGCGGGAGCCCTTCCCAAATAATCGCTGGTGTCCAACAGCCGGTATCACTCTAGAGTCTGTGCCTAAATGGTTTGAAGTGGGCGCAGATCTAATTGGTCTAGGTGGGCCTATTACCAAGGGTGGAGCGGCAAAAGTTAACGAAAATGTAATCGCTTTCCGTAATGCAATTAATGAGGCTAGTAAGGTAGTTTATCGACATGAAGTTAGCCAATAAACACATCTTTGTAACTGGCGGAGCCAAGGGAATTGGTGAAGCAATAGTCAGAGATGCTGCAGCTGAATCTGCATCTGTAACTTTTATAGATATTAATGATAATGCTGGTAATAAATTAGCCGCAGAGCTAACAGCAAGTGGAAAAAAAGTGG
>LIBD01000209.1 GCA_001437855.1 Actinobacteria bacterium BACL4 MAG-120820-bin23
ATACGTTTAACAGCCATAATCTTTACAACTTTAGAACGCGCTGCAACTCAGTATGCATGGTGGTTGGGTCTACATCAAAATTAGTCCAGTACTTAACACCAATGACTGCTTGATTTACCACCATACCCAAGCCATCAATGGTTTTTGCACCAATACTTGATGCGCTTTTAAGTAAATTTGTATGTGGTGGGTTAACGATGACATCAGCGACAATCATGGTTTTTTTAATGGAGGCAAGGTCTATATCTAAGTCGTAGCTTCCACTATCTGCCATACCAACCGATGTTGCATTAATGAGCACATCTATAGAATCTGGGATCTTAAATTTGGCACTCCAGGCAACAAATTGGGCCGAAACTTTGAGCTTGTCATTTAGTAAAGCAACTAAATCTTTTCCTCGCTTTTCATCTCGATTGATAATCATAAAATCCTTTGCACCATCTAATGCCAACTCAACCGCTATTGCTCTCGCTGCTCCACCGGCTCCTAAAATTGCAATCTGCTTTCCACTTGGCGAATCAACTTTTTTAAATGCCTGCAAAAACCCTTTGCCATCGGTATTTTCGCCAATTAACTTGCCATCCCGGTTAACTACACAATTTACTGCACCCATAATCTGCGCAGATTGCCCCAGGCCATCTAAGTATTGAATGACTGAAACTTTATGCGGGATAGAAAGGTTAAATCCGGCCCAATTCATTGCTCGAGCCCCTAAAACTGCGTTAGCTAAATCTTTTGGTTGGACTTCACAATTTATGTAACGAAAATTTAATTTATGGTGCTTATATGCTGCTTCAACCATTGCAACTGTTGGATTACCACCGGAGGGAGTAGAGAAACTTCCAGTTAATTCACTCAAAAAGGTTTCGCTCATAGATTTACCTTACTAGAATAGCCAGATGATTAAAAGTGCAAAAGATATTGGAATCGGCATTATTGGTGTTGGAATTATGGGTAGAGGGCACGCACTTTATCTATCAGATTATGTAAAAGGTGGCAAAGTTGTAGCTATCTATGATGCAAATTTAGTGACTGCACAAAAAGTAGCTAAGGAAGTTTTTAAGAAAACTAAAGTCCTTCCTAAAGTTTATAAAGAATTATCGATGATTTTAGATGATCAGCAAGTTAAAGCTGTGATTATTGCTTCGCCTGATCATCTACATGCAAATCATTTAGAGCAGGCGATTTTGGCAGGTAAAGATGTCTTATGTGAAAAGCCGCTTGCTTCAAAAGAAAAGGATGCTAGAAAAGTAGCAAAACTTGTTCGTAACTCTAAATCTATTGTTGGAATTGGCTTTATGCGTAGATTTGATCGCCCATACCAAGATTTAAAAAAAGAGATTGAAAGTGGTAAGTATGGAAAAGTACTTCAGATACGTTGTACCTCAAGGAATGTAAGCTCACCAACTGCAACTACTGCGATGCTTTTAACAAATGTTGCTGTCCATGAAAT
>LIBD01000210.1 GCA_001437855.1 Actinobacteria bacterium BACL4 MAG-120820-bin23
AACTTGTTTCTTAACCGGCTTTTTAACTTGCTCAACTTGGCTAACTTTTGGTGCTCTAAATTGGGGAAATAAAGGTGCAATTAAGAGTAGTACCGCCATAAACCACCAGACCACTACATATGAGATGTGTTGCCAGTAAAAAGTAGAGATCTTCTGTGAGATCTGTGGTGAGGCGATTGGCGCAAAATTTGCAATGGCAGTATTTGAGCCAGATTCACTGCGCAACACAATGTAGCCATCATATAAAAATGGTGTCTGCTCACTTACAACTAATGCTGGATCGATTCTAGATAGCTCACCAGTCTTTGGGAATGCCCGGTCTACATTTTGCCTAGGATATAGCCGGCCCGTTACCTGCACGTTTTGAGTAATGTTTATAAGTGGTTCAGTTGCCACACCGCGAACAACTAAAATTGAATAGCCGGTATCTAAATTTAAAATTCTCACATCTAAGTTAACTAAGGTTTCATCTGCAATTTTTTGATCTCTAGCTATGTACTTATCTGCATAAGTCCCAGAGGCTGAAACAATTCTATTGACCGCCTTTATTGGCATATTTAACCCAGCAGATGCCACCTCTGATAAAGCAATCAATGGCTTATCAGGTTGAGCAGCAGTTGATTCACTTAGGCTCTGGGCTTTATTTAGTTGCCATATACCTAATTCAAATCCGGTATAGATTAAAAGTAGCCAGGCCAGAGTTATAAAGAGCTTCTTGGCTATATTTTTCATAAAAGTTTTAAACTACTCTTTATCCTTACGATCTAATAATCGCTTATATCTTCGATAGAAATTGACCATCAAAAACACCATGGCAAGAGTTAAAAAGATCATGGTTAATGAGCCAGCTACACCAACATCAAAATTACCAGCCTCTTCCATACCTACTCCCATCTATTTATTGCTCTAAGCCTACTTAAGTGATGCGCTGGGCATCTACACTTAGAGTGTGACTCATCCCAAAGTATTAACCGATCCTAGGCTGCGCCAGCGCTATGGAATTAAATCTGGTGGTAAAAATCGACTATTTATTATCCTGCTTTCAATATTTCTAATCTCAGCCTGGTTTATTTGGAGTGGTACAAATTTTGCAAACCCCCAGATTAGATCCACCTTAATCTCATTTAAGATCATAAGTGATCAAAAGGTCTCGATAACTTATAAAATTTCAGTCCGAGATTTAAGTAAAGAACATAGCTGCTCCCTGGTTGCTAAAGATATTGAGAAAAATACAGTTGGCGAGGTGGTTGATCAGATGCCAGCAGACTCACTAGTTGCAGGAGAAAATCAGCGTACCGTTGAGCTCTCCACTCGATTGCCTGCGGTAAATGCAGCAATCGCCAGTTGCCAGTAACCTTTACTCTCTTATGAACCAACCAACACAGACCTGGCTTACCCAAGAGGCGGCAGATCGGCTAAAAGCTGAGCTGA
>LIBD01000211.1 GCA_001437855.1 Actinobacteria bacterium BACL4 MAG-120820-bin23
AGATTTAAATGGGTATAAATCTTCATAATACTTACTATCGTGTGTTACATACCCACCACTTCGCAACAATAATATTTTTTCTTGATTAAATTTATTTAACTCAGTTGCAACAATATCAAAATAAGCACTCCCACCTGCACTAATAATGAATTTATTAGCTGATTTATACTCAAAAGCTAGTTGAGCGGCATTAACTATTCGACCACAAAACTCAATGACTAAGTTCTCACCATCTTTAGTCCTACTAATATTTGGTACCGCTCCCTCAAATCCGGTCACTCCCCGTAAATTCAACCTAGGGTCGGAGTGGATACCGATGGCAATTTCTTTAACTAACTCAAGGCTTCTAACTCCACCCCTGCCATTTACCGTTCCGACTTCGATAAATAAATTTTGAATACCATCGGATGGAGTAAATTTTTTTATAATTTCTAGTCCCTCTATTGAATCAACATAAAAAATGATTTCAACTGCTTTTGATTTGTTTAATTCTGCAATTTTTGCAATCGCATATTGATCTAATACTTCATTTCCAATAATTATCCTTTTAAAACCAAATTTCCTGAATATTTCAGCTTGCCATAAACTTGCAACAGTAACTGCGAATGCACCGGCATCAATTTGTAATTGTGCAATATATGGCGACATTGTGGTCTTTACATGTGGAGCTAACTCAGCACCAACAGATTTACAAAATCGGGACATTCTGTCTATATTGTTAGTTAATGCATCATGCTTAATAACCATTAATGGAAATTGAAAACCTGAAGTAAATATATTTGGCCTCTTGGCAAGAAAATCTGCAACTGACTTGCCATACGAATCCAATGGAAATCCTTTATACCCAATTTCAATTATTGAATTACTAGGGTCGGTTTTCATACAAGCAAGATAGCAAGAATTTTGATTAATTAATATAAATCTAGATAACTAAGCAAGTTTTCTGTGATATTTATAGCTTTTAAATACCTTGGATCTGTCGCTAGATATTAATTATTACATCTGCCTTGACAGCAGTCGATTCAACAATTTTGGCATTAATTTCATCTGTGCCAGTGGCCCAATTTAAGGCTGACTCTTTATCTTTGCCATAAAACTCATGCCGTTTGACTAACCTATCAATTCTTACATCATCGTTAATATTAATGTACCAAATCTCTGTTAGCTCAGTTGCTACCTTTTCCCAACCGGCTTTATCAAACAACAAATAATTTCCTTCAGTTAGAACTATTTTTGTATTTGCCAGAACAACTCCATCGGCTGCATAAGACTCTTCAATTTCTCGGTGGAAAACTGGATAGTAAATATCTTGATCAGTTTCAGTATTGATCCGTTTTAGTAAACTTACATACCCATTTGAATCGAAGGTATTAAATGCTCCTTTACGGTCAGATAGACCTAAATTTTTCAACTGCA
>LIBD01000212.1 GCA_001437855.1 Actinobacteria bacterium BACL4 MAG-120820-bin23
CTTACAAAGCGATGCCCCATTTTTGGTAGTCGATATCGGTGGTGGCTCTACAGAGTTTGTTTATGGAAATAAAGAGGTTGAGTTTGCAAAAAGTGTGGACATTGGCTGTGTACGAATGAGTGAACGGCATCTTAAATCTCAACCAGTTGAAATGAGTCAGGTAGCGCAAGCAATAATTGATATCGATAAAGCAATTGCACAAGCTGCTGCGGTTGTGCCAATCTCAACTGCAAAAACTTTAGTTGCAGTTGCTGGAACTGCAACTACAATTGCTGCAGCTGCATTAGAACTTGAAGCTTATGACCGTCATACAATCCACCTTTCAAGAATTCCAGCAGAAAAAGTTCATAAAGTTTCTGCTGCTTTTCAGGCAATGACTAAGAGTGAAATATCAAATCTTGGATTTATGCATCCTGGAAGAGTTGATGTAATTACTGCTGGCTCATTAGTCCTTTCTCGAGTTATGGCAGCAACTGGTGCGACCGAGTTTGTTGCCTCAGAGTCAGATATTTTGGATGGGATGGCTTGGTCATTAATAAATTAAGCCGAGAAGGCCTTGGATTTAGAGAGTGAAAAATACGGGTAGATTTACCCCCTGAAGATTCGCCCCTGTAGCCCAATGGCAGAGGCATGCGACTTAAAATCGCACAAGTGTGGGTTCGACCCCCACCGGGGGCACGCTCAACTCTTGCGAATCTTCAGCAAAATTTAAGTTTCAACCGCATAGTGGTTATAGCGGCGGGAATTGCAAGGGGTTAATATTTGTTTACTACTTAAGTAAATAACCAAAACTGGTTACTACTTCAATAAAAGGAGAAGAATGAAGAGTTCAAACCCTGTACTTGGCAAGGCTTTTAATCAACCGACAACTATGCAGGTTGATCAATTAGAGCAAAGTTTTAGTGCTCCAGCAGCCTCATCAATGCGCACAGGTCGCATGACAATGGAAGATGTTGTTGCGAAAACTGGATTTTTATTTGCAATATTACTTGTAGTTGGTGCATTTGCATGGACAGCAAATCTTGGTACGGGTGCGCTTCTACTTGGATTTTTAGGTGGCTTTGTATTAGCAATGATTATTAGCTTTAGTAAGAATATTAAGCCAGGCTTAGTAGTTACTTATGCTGCATTTCAAGGATTAGCACTTGGCACAATAAGTAGCTATTACGAAAGTTTCTACCCTGGAATTGTTAGCCAAGCAGTAATTGGAACAATTGCAGCATTTACCGGTGTATTGATCATGTATCGCAATGGCACACTACGTGCAACACCACAATTTACGCGCACTCTTATTGGTGCAGCAATCGGTTATTTCATTCTTGCTTTAGTCTCACTAGTTGCATCATTTTTTGGTGTCGGACAAGGGTATGGCTTCTACGGCGTATCTGGAATAGGACTACTT
>LIBD01000213.1 GCA_001437855.1 Actinobacteria bacterium BACL4 MAG-120820-bin23
TTTACAAAGCGATGCCCCATTTTTGGTAGTTGATATCGGCGGTGGCTCTACAGAGTTTGTTTATGGAAATAAAGAGGTTGAGTTTGCAAAAAGTGTGGACATTGGCTGTGTACGAATGAGTGAACGGCATCTTAAATCTCAACCAGTTGAAATGAGTCAGGTAGCGCAAGCAATAATTGATATCGATAAAGCAATTGCACAAGCTGCTGCGGTTGTGCCAATCTCAACTGCAAAAACTTTAGTTGCAGTTGCTGGAACTGCAACCACAATTGCTGCAGCTGCATTAGAACTTGAAACTTATGACCGTTATGCAATCCACCTTTCAAGAATTCCAGCAGAAAAAGTTCATAAAGTTTCTGCTGCTTTTCAGGCAATGACTAAGAGTGAAATATCAAATCTTGGATTTATGCATCCTGGAAGAGTTGATGTAATTACTGCTGGCTCATTAGTCCTTTCTCGAGTTATGGCAGCAACTGGTGCGACCGAGTTTGTTGCCTCAGAGTCAGATATTTTGGATGGGATGGCTTGGTCATTAATAAATTAAGCCGAGAAGGCCTTGGATTTAGAGAGTGAAAAATACGGGTAGATTTACCCCCTGAAGATTCGCCCCTGTAGCCCAATGGCAGAGGCATGCGACTTAAAATCGCACAAGTGTGGGTTCGACCCCCACCGGGGGCACGCTCAACTCTTGCGAATCTTCAGCAAAATTTAAGTTTCAACCGCATAGTGGTTATAGCGGCGGGAATTGCAAGGGGTTAATATTTGTTTACTACTTAAGTAAATAACCAAAACTGGTTACTACTTCAATAAAAGGAGAAGAATGAAGAGTTCAAACCCTGTACTTGGCAAGGCTTTTAATCAACCGACAACTATGCAGGTTGATCAATTAGAGCAAAGTTTTAATGCTCCAGCAGCCTCATCAATGCGCACAGGTCGCATGACAATGGAAGATGTTGTTGCGAAAACTGGATTTTTATTTGCAATATTACTTGTAGTTGGTGCATTTGCATGGACAGCAAATCTTGGTACGGGTGCGCTTCTACTTGGATTTTTAGGTGGCTTTGTATTAGCAATGATTATTAGCTTTAGTAAGAATATTAAGCCAGGCTTAGTAGTTACTTATGCTGCATTTCAAGGATTAGCACTTGGCACAATAAGTAGCTATTACGAAAGTTTCTACCCTGGAATTGTTAGCCAAGCAGTAATTGGAACAATTGCAGCATTTACCGGTGTATTGATCATGTATCGCAATGGCACACTACGTGCAACACCACAATTTACGCGCACTCTTATTGGTGCAGCAATCGGTTATTTCATTCTTGCTTTAGTCTCACTAGTCGCATCATTTTTTGGTGTCGGACAAGGGTATGGCTTCTACGGCGTATCTGGAATAGGACTACTG
>LIBD01000214.1 GCA_001437855.1 Actinobacteria bacterium BACL4 MAG-120820-bin23
CTTACAGTTAATACAGGCAGTTGGAGTAGTACTCAAGTAACTTTTAATATTCAATGGTTTTCCTGTTCAACTAATCTTTCTACCAGCTGCGTAGTGCAATCAGGTAGGACTATTGGTACATATTTAATTACTACATCTGATCTAACTAGATATATCAGAGCTTCGGTGACAGCTTTAGATGCGACCGGTGGTTCAACTGTCTTTACCACTTTAGTAGGCCCAGTAGTTACACCCCCACAAGCAAGTGTGTTACCGGTAATCACTGGTGTGGCAACACCAGGTTCAGTCTTACAGGCAACTAGAGGAACTTGGAGTGGAGCGGCAGCAACTGGTGATCAATACCAATGGCTGCGATGTACCTCAGTTGATACCAGCAATTGCACTGTGATTTCAACTAGCACAAGTAATACCTACACAGTTCAAAATAGTGATACTGGTTTTAGGCTGGCGGTAAATGTAATCGTAAGGGATATTACAAATAGAATTAGTGGCTCTGCTAAATCACTGACAACTCAACCAGTACTAGGCAGCCCAACAGTTTCATCAACTCCAACCTTTACCTCAAACCTTTATGTGGGTGGAACTGCAACCTTAGATCGAGGAACTTGGAGTACCGCCGGAAATACCACCTACCTTTACCAGTGGCAAAGATGCTCCACTCAAGCCATAACAGCTTGTCTAAATATTTCTGGTGCCACCACTGCCAGTTACCCAGTATCACAATTAGATTTAAATCAGTATCTAAGAGTTGCAGTTACTGCAATTAATGAGGTGGGTGGCTCGACTATTTACTCAGGCTTTAGCGCGCAGGTGGCAGCGACTGCACCACCAGTAAATACAAGTATCCCAATCGTTTCAGGCTCTGCCTTTGAAACTTTGATAATCAATATAATCTCCAAAGGACAGTGGAGTGGAATTGAAGAGAGTAAGTTATTAACTCAATGGCAAATCTGCAGTACTGCTATAAGTTGCAGTGACATTCCATCTGCCACCTCCCCTACCTATACTGCAAGTAGCGCTGATGTTGGCAAGACAATTAGGGCTAAGATCATCGCACCTTACTCACAAAAAAATGTTGAGGCATTTAGCAATCAAACCCCAATTATCAAAAAGGCTTATACAAATGTTTTCCCACCAACACTTTTATCCTATGCAGATATTGGAGATAAAATAGATATTTTTAAAGGCTACTGGGAAGGATTAGCAACCTCTAATATTTCCTATGTTTGGCAAAGATGTAAATCAGCTACTAGTTGTACCAATATCCCTGGGGCTACCAAATCCACCTACACCCCAAGCAGTAGCGATCGGGGTTATTCCATAAGAGTGGGAGAGCGACCAAGCCCAACTACAGCATATGCCTTTAGTGAGATCTCAAATAAGATTGCAGCATT
>LIBD01000215.1 GCA_001437855.1 Actinobacteria bacterium BACL4 MAG-120820-bin23
AGCACTTTCTCCCGTATTTGTATTGGTTCGGTAACTATCAATCCCAAATTCCCTGGCAACGCTAGATGCCATATCGAAAATTTCACCCACCAGTGCCAAATCAAATTCTGCAACTTTGGCCATATTTTCAAAATGTTGGTTGGGAATAACTAATACGTGTATTGGTGCTTGTGGGGAGATATCTTTAAAAGCAGTAACTCGTTCTGACTTTTTTACTATTTCAGCCGGAATCGACCCAATTACAATTTTACAAAATAGACAATCCATTATTACCACCTACCAATTTTAGTTTGTAATGCAGACATAGCCGCAAAACCAGCATGTGCAGAACGAAGGATAGGAGCACCCAATCTAACTACGGTTGCATTAATAGTGGAGAACAGTTGAAGCTCCTCCTCTGTTATTCCCCCTTCTGGGCCAACTATCAGATATATTCTATCTAAATTCGCCGGTAATGATATTTCACTGAATTTTTCTTTTGCAGATTCATGAAAAACTATTGCAAATCCTGTTTTTACCTCATTAAGAATCTCATTAGTACTCATCTGATTATTAACTATAGGTACTCTAAATCTCTTTGACTGCTTGCAGGCCTCCTTAACTGTAATCATCCATTTTTCGCGCGAATCTGATTGCCACTTGCTAATTGAACGCTGTGAACTCCAAGGAATGATTCGATCAGCACCCGAAACCGTAACCAGCTCAAGCATTTCCTTATTTCTATCTGACTTTGTAAAGGCTTGGACTACTACCAATTCCGGTTTTTCTGCATGAGTTTCACCTGTATTCTCTATTCTTATTGCAAGAGATTTCTTACTAATCTCCGATATAGGTCCTGATATCCATTTTCCGTGACCATCAGATACATAAACTAATTCTCCAACAGATAATCTTAAAACTTTTATTGCATGATGAGCTTCCTCATTTTCAATACTTTGGATGCCTTCAGTGTTTATTTTATCGACAAAAAATAAATTAGACACTATTTAAAAACTCTTTTAACTCTATCAAAGAAACCTTGGTCTTCATTAGTGTTTATTTTTACTTTATCTAGACCCTCGTTACGAATATCAGCAATTTTCTTCAATAATTCACTTTGCTCCTTATTCAACTTCATCGGGGTTAATACTTGTATATGAACTATTAAATCTCCCCGCCCTGATCCTCTTAGTTTTGTAACCCCTAAGCCTCTTAGTAAAACAACTGAACCGCTTTGGGTGCCCTCTTTAATTTCAATTTCTTGTTTTCCATCTAATGTATCAATGAAAACTTTAGTACCGAGTGCAGCAGACGTCATAGGAATTGAAATTGAAATATGTAGATTGTTTTCTTCCCGAATTATGTATTCATGTGGAGTCTCAACAATTTCAACATAAAGATCACCAGG
>LIBD01000216.1 GCA_001437855.1 Actinobacteria bacterium BACL4 MAG-120820-bin23
GCAGTCGAGCCATAAAGGCTTCTACCGCATGAAATCAGGTATATCGATTTCGTCTTCAGCGATCAGGTCTTCAAATGTAATTCGTTTCCTAGGACGATCAGAGTTATCGATACCAAGATCTAACGCCACCGCTATTGGATCATTTGCAGCTATTGGATCTGCTTCACCACTAATAGTTGCAGTATCAATAACTGGCATTGATACTCGCTTGGGTTGGCCACCATCAAAACCAGCTGCAATAACAGTCACGCGAACCTCATCACCTAATGCATCATCAATAACTGTTCCATAAATTATGTTCGCATCTGGGTGAGCCGATTTTGCCACCATCTCTGCGGCTTCAGATATTTCGAATAATCCCAAATCTGATCCACCTGCGATGGAAAGCAATACACCGTGAGCACCATCAATTGAAGCTTCAAGAAGTGGGCTCGAAATTGCTAGCTCAGCCGCTCTTATTGATCGCGCTTCTCCCCTTGCTGATCCGATTCCCATTAATGCCGAACCTGCACCAGCCATTACACTTTTTACATCAGCAAAATCTAAATTAATCAAACCAGGAGTCGTAATCAGATCGGTAATTCCCTGAACACCAGAGAGTAAAACTTGATCTGCAGTTTTAAATGCCTCTAATGCACTTATCGAACGATCCGATATTGCAAGCAAACGATCATTAGGAATCACAATTAATGTGTCAACTTCAGTTCTTAAATTTTCAATTCCCTCTTCAGCTTGCGCAGTTCTTCTTTTACCTTCAAATGTAAAAGGCTTGGTAACTACACCAACAGTTAATGCACCCAAATCTTTTGCAACTTTTGCAACTATTGGAGCACCGCCGGTTCCTGTTCCGCCACCTTCACCTGCAGTTACAAAAACCATATCCGCACCACGTAAAACTTCTTCAATTTCATCAATATGATCAAGTGCTGCTTGGCGTCCAATTTCCGGCGCAGCTCCTGCACCAAGTCCTCTAGTTAATTTTCTACCAATATCTAATTTCACATCTGCATCCGACATAAGTAATGCTTGTGCATCAGTGTTTATGGCTATGAACTCAACACCTTTTAATCCAACATCAATCATTCTGTTAACTGCATTAACTCCGCCGCCACCAATGCCAACGACTTTAATTACAGCCAAGTAATTTTGCGGTGTTGCCAATTTGCGCCTCTTCCCTAGCCTTAACCCTCAAGTTGAGAGTTAAAGTTAATGCTTTCTGATTACGTAAAAGTAGGCATTAAGTAGTAACCAATCAAACACCGACACGATCTTTTA
Organism: Actinobacteria bacterium BACL4 MAG-120820-bin23; assembly: GCA_001437855.1. GTDB lineage: Bacteria > Actinomycetota > Actinomycetes > Nanopelagicales > Nanopelagicaceae > Nanopelagicus. The sequence goes on from LIBD01000216.1 coordinate 1,276, forward strand.
ATTAATTTAAATTTTGAAATATTTCTTTACATTCGCTTCAAAATAGGTAGTGCATCAGAAGGCCTTAAAC
>LIBD01000217.1 GCA_001437855.1 Actinobacteria bacterium BACL4 MAG-120820-bin23
TAACTGGTGTGGGTGTGGATTCAGGTGAGGGTGTCTTGGTTAAAGCAGATAGTAAGGGTGTTCTTAAAGCATTTGGTTTAACACCAAAGTTAGGAAATTAGGTACTACTAAGTAATTTTAATTGAGTTTTTAAGATCTAATTAATAGCTTCCAGGATTACCGCCAATTATCTTTAAACTTCCACCCTAATTGTTCACATAGCGGGACTAATCGATCTATATCAGCCTCTAATTTTTTAGAGGCTAGAATCAAACTCTTTTTATTTTTATAGTTTTTATCAACCTTCTTACTCCATGCAGTCATAATCAATAAAAATTTATTAAAGACTTTAACCGCCTCGCCACCCTCTGGTAAATCTTGAGCAGCTTGGCCAAGCACCCGCCTGATGTAATCCTCAGCTCCTGAGCCAGCTGCGGCAGCCTTTAATGCAGCGGCTTTGTAATACAAATATGCCTCAATAAATGGAAAAATTAGATTCCTAGATGAGCTAGTTAACCCTTGAGCACCGGGATCAAACTTTCTAAAAAATAACCAATACCAGGCAAAGACTGATAGCGGGATTATTGATAACAATAGGATGGTTCGCATTTGCTTACAGCCTACACTTTATTTTGTACAACAGACAGATGCGCTGCGTCACATACTCTTACTTGGCATCGGCAGACTGACCACCAAATCTGACCTACCCGTACTAAACTCATTACAACTTGCGACGGCTTGTGCAGTTAAAAACGGCATCTGTGAGAGTGGTTGGTTTATCTTAATTCAATTTACTTAAATAAAAGGGTATAAACAAATTACTTTTTGCTTTTTTTAGTAGCAAAGGCAAATATGGCAAGGCCAACAACTAATGCCCCGGCCCCTACCCCGTAGGAGATAACATCACTTGCCCGGTTTGAATCTACAAATATTCCAACAAAAACTACGGCAATAATTGCAACAACTACACCAATTAACTTCGATTTTAAATCATCTAGATCTTGTACCCTAAGCCAATCTGGCACTTGAATATTAGTATCAATAAATAATTCATAGAGTCCAAAACCAATTACCAAAAGTACAGTGCCAAGTAATATGGCATCAATTGCAGTTAGTACATCCACAATCACATCTTTTAAGGTAGTTTGATCAGATATAGATTCAATTACCACAGCTACCATCTCAACTGACCCTTGAACCATAAGCAAAAGTGCGCCCAATATGGCCGCAAAGGAAGGTATAACTACTGCATATCTAGTTAACTCTAATAACCGCTTCATATGGCTAATGATAGTGGAATAAGAAATTTTTAACCCATCATCACTGCCGATAGGATCTTTAACT
>LIBD01000218.1 GCA_001437855.1 Actinobacteria bacterium BACL4 MAG-120820-bin23
TAGTGCTGGAGCACCCCGTTGAACAGTTGGTGGAGTTTGGTCCATCTTGATTGGAGGCCGAACCGTCTTTGCCGAACCACCTCGATACTGTGGCTGTTCCACAATGTATTTGGTCTCCCTGATATGTCTATCGTTCATAAGTTGTTCATAGTTATAAACTGGCCCGCACCAAGCGCCAGCTCTATCACCTATTTCAATCCATTCTTGCGTTGTTTTATCAAGAAATGCATTACGAATTTTCTTGTAAACCTGGTTTCGATATTTATGGCCATCGTTATAGTCACTTAAAGTCTTTAGCCAATCATCATTTAGAATCTCACCAAGAATAGGTAGCGGAACCATGGCTAGCGTCAGCCAAGCATCCTTGGTTTTATACACACCATATGGTGCAGGAATTGATCCATGTGCTGATCGTTCCTCTAATCTACGTGGCATTGGGCCTGCATTCAGGTATGTAACAATCTCTTGTAGCTGGCAATCCATTACCACTGACAACATATCTACTTCAACATGTTGGCCAACACCGGTCTGATGTCTAGATTCAACTGCCGCTAAAATACCAATCACCGCTTGATAGCCAGTCATTACATCTGCGCCCCATAATGCACTGGGGGTTGGGTCATCCCCTGTGGCACCAACGCTAAACATAGAGCCGCTATAACCTTGGACAATTAGATCCTGCCCAGGTCGATCACGGTATGGGCCGCTAGATCCATAACCAGAGATGGAGCAATAAATAATTCGAGGGTTAATTTCTTTCAGCGCTTGGTAGCCAATACCTAAGCGATCGGCGGTGCCATGTCTGAAGTTTTGTAGAAAGACATCAGATTGTTTAACTAGCTGATGAATCACAGATAAACCACCAGCACTTTTTAAATCAACTGCAAGGGATCTCTTATTTCGATTAACCGCAAGAAAGGTGGTCATTTCGCCATTACTCATCTGATCTTCAAAACCGCGAGTTCTATTAAACTCGCCATTGGCTGGTGGCTCTACCTTAATAACATCAGCCCCAAGATCACCTAGACGAGTTCCTGCGATGGGACCAGCTAACATCTGGGTTGCATCAATAACCCGAAGCCCAGCTAGAGCGCCTTTACTGGTTGCGTTTGACGCTTTCATAGATTCATACTTTCGTATGAAGAATGACTTGTCAAGGGTAAATAGCGCTCAAATTCGCCCGAGGAAACTTAAATCTTAAGCAAAACGAGCGTGTAGCCCACCATCTACTATCCAATCAGCACCATTTACAAATGATGCATCTGCTGAGAGCAAGAAGGTGACCACCTTTGCAATTTCAGAGGTTTGGG
>LIBD01000219.1 GCA_001437855.1 Actinobacteria bacterium BACL4 MAG-120820-bin23
TTTAAGAAGTTGTGCCAAGTTAGAAAAACCAGTGGCAGGTATATTTGATATTGGTGGTCCTGAGATTTTGTCCTATGCCGATATGATGCAAAAGTTTGCCAAATTATCTGGGCTTCGAAGGCGCTTAATTATTAAGGTGCCGGTATTAACGCCAAAATTATCTAGCCTTTGGATTGGCTTTGTTACCCCGGTGCCAACCGCACTTGCTCGCCCCTTAGTTGGCTCACTAATTAGTGAGGTCGTAGCGGATCCTAAAAAATCAATTGATAAATTAATTCCAAAACCAAAAGAGGGCTTAATTGATGTTGAAGGCGCAGTTAGCTTGGCGCTAAGTAATGTTTCTAGTAATACCGTTTCTACTCGCTGGTCTGATGCCACATTGCCAACTGCGCCATGGCAGAAAGCTCAATCTGATCCAGAGTGGGCAGGTGAGATGTTATTAAAAGATAAAAAGGTGCGCACAACTGATGCATCAATTAAAAGTTTATGGGCGGCGATTGAGGAGATTGGCGGTGATAATGGTTGGTATGGCGCAGATTTTCTCTGGTACTTACGTGGTGTATTAGATCGAATGATTGGTGGAGTTGGACTTCGGCGAGGCAGAAGAGATCCAGTTCATTTAAGAGTTGGCGACTCACTTGATTTTTGGCGAGTGGAATCTTTAGTGCCAGAGCAATCACTTAAGTTATATGCCGAGATGATTTTGCCCGGAAAAGCTTGGCTTGAGTTTAGAATTTCAAAGCTAGCAAATGGTCAAAGTGAGGTAGTACAAGAGGCATCATTTTCACCCCGCGGTCTAGGCGGTCAGTTGTATTGGTATGCCGTCCTACCATTTCACACCTTAGTTTTTCCAACCATGATTAGAAACTTAATTCGAAGTGCCAACCGTAAGGATTATGCTGAGATGATTAAAACCAATCCAGTTGATAATTTTGATCTTAGTTAACTTTAAATAGTTTTTTTCAATTTTTCGCCACGCTCAAAAGCGGTTAATAACCTGAATATGTCACACCCTGCTTTTAAGATATGCCCATGTCAGCATTTATTCAACCAGCCTCTGGGCCAACTGGCTTATCTGAGTTAGAGCTAAAGCTGCTTGATTTTGAGCGAAATTGGTGGCGTCATGCTGGCTCCAAAGAGAGTTCAATAAAAGAGTTATTTAATTTAACCCCATCTGCTTACTATCAAATGCTAAATAATTTAATTGACCGCAACGAGGCTCTACTGGCTGAACCTATTTTGGTTAAACGCTTGCGCCGAATTAGGGATGCCAGAACTGCTACCCGCTCTAGTAGCAAGCTCGGTTTT
>LIBD01000220.1 GCA_001437855.1 Actinobacteria bacterium BACL4 MAG-120820-bin23
AGACACCAGGCATTGAAACCAATTTTAATTTCTTAGTTGCAGCAATTACATCCTCGTTTGTATCTGGGGAAACAATAAATTTTGCCCCGACATCTTCTACTTTTTTTACATCTTTGACAGTTCTTACAGTTCCTGCACCCACAAGTAAGCCTTTGTGCTTTAACAAGTTAGCAATGATTTTTAAAGCTCCGGGGGTAGTTAAAGTAATTTCGATAACTTTGACACCTGAGGCAACTAAGGCATCGGCTAAAGCTTGACCTTCATTTTGCGATTTTGCCCTAACCAAAGTCATCATTCTTTCGTTAAGAAGAATCTCTAGTGCTTTCATGATCCGCTCCTAATCTTGGCTGCAATCTCAGTATCGACTACACCAGCTTTTCCCTTTGGTATGCCGGTCCAATCCCCAAACATACTTGCAACTGAGGCCCCACAGATACTTCCTTGGGTAAGTGCTTGCTCTGGATTCATACCGCTTAATAATCCAGCAATTGTTCCACCAGTGAAGGCATCGCCTGACCCAACTGGATCTACTGAAACGATCTTTGGTGGGGTGATTTGGCCATACTCACCATCTAGTGAGTACCTTAAAACTTGATCAGCCTTTGTCATTACTGCAAGTTTACAGCCGCGAGAATTTGCCTCTGCTAGAACTTTTTTGGCATCTGTAAATCCAAAAACAGCTTGGTACTCATCCTCACCGCCAATTAGTAATTCAATATTGGTTGCAAGAGGTTGTAAAACCAATTTTGCCTCACTTTCACTCCATAATTTTCGCCTAATATTTAAATCAAAGCTTGATTTAACTCCCAAATCTCTAGCCTTTTCTAGTGCGAACTTAACGGTACCGGCACCAGTTTTTGAGATTGCACATGTTATTCCGGTTGTATGAAGCCAGTTAGTAGAAGAAATATATGAATCTAAAATATCGGTTGGTTCAATAGTTGAAGCAGCAGATCCTTTCCTTAAATAACTTATCTCAACTGGTTCTGTCCTGCCTGGATTTCGTACCATCGCAGCTGAAAATGATGCAACTCTTTTAACTAGCGATACATCAACACCTTCGGATTCAATATCTTTTATCATTACCGAACCTAATTGATCAGTGCCAAATCTAGAAAAGTACTGAGCTTTTAAGCCTAATCTTGAAACTGCTACCGCAACATTTGCCTCAGCTCCGGCTGTAACCCTCTGGTAATTATTCGCGCTCATAACCGATTCGGTATCGGTAGAGATAAAAACTGAAAGTACTTCGCCGAAGGTAAATAAATCTGTCTTCAACTAAGCACCAAATGTGTTTGTCTTTTTA
>LIBD01000221.1 GCA_001437855.1 Actinobacteria bacterium BACL4 MAG-120820-bin23
CTAATCGGGCTTTAATAACTGGCATAGTCTTGTTTGCAGTGGCAGTAACTTTGGCACCACCACTACAGCACTACTTCACCCAGCGGGCGCAGATTAATTCACTTGAAAATCAGCTAGCTGATAATCAAGCTATGTTAGAAAAGGCAACTCAGGAGTTAGCACTATGGAATGATCCTGAGTATGTAGCAAGCCAAGCTCGGGCAAGATTACATTTTGTATTTCCAGGTGAGCGGCAATACATAGTTGTTGGAGATGATGAGATCACAAATCAAAATGAAGAGCCAAAGGTTTCTGAACAATTACCAGTGGGTATACCTTGGTATTCAAGATTAATCTCATCTATTACAAGCACTAATATAAATCAATAATTATGGTAAAACCTCAAGCTGCATTTACTAGAGAAAAACCATCACAATCTGATCTAGAGATTGTGCAAGCACAACTAGGTAGAACACCCAGAGATGTTTCTGCAATTGCGCATCGCTGCGCATGTGGCGCGCCAGATGTAGTTGAAACCCCACCACGCTTAGCAGATGGTGAGCCATTTCCAACTTTTTATTACGCAACTTGCCCAAGACTTACTGGTGCAATTTCAACCCTTGAAAGCTCTGGAATTATGGCAAAAATGAATGAGCGTTTATCAACTGACCCACAGTTAGCAGGTGATTATCAAGCAGCACATATTGACTATGAGGCAGCAAGATCCGCGCTCGCTAAGGAATTAAATATTGATGTGCCAGAGATTGCAGGTATTACAGCAGGTGGTATGCCTGATCGAGTTAAATGTTTGCATTCACTTGTTGCGCACTCACTTGCTGCTGGTGTTGACGTGAATCCACTAGGAGATGAGGCATTAATTGAGCTAGCTCAATGGTGGCAATCTAAGCCCTGTAGTGAGATAAGTAATTTAATTGACGGAGATAATTAATTTGAGTCGGGTTGCAGCAATTGATTGTGGAACTAATTCAATCAGATTACTAATTGCCGATATAAGTGGTGGAAAATTTAAAGAGGTTCTTCGAGATATGGAGATTGTTCGACTTGGGCAAGGGGTGGATGAAAATAAGTCGTTCCATCCAGATGCGATAAATCGAACGCTGGCTGCCGTAGAAAAGTTTAAGAATCAGTTAGCTGGCAAAGGTGTTGAAAAGATTAGATTCTGTGCCACCTCAGCCACAAGAGATGCTGCTAATCGAGATCTATTTATCGATGGGGTGCGTCAGATATTAGGAGTTGAGGTTGAAGTTATTCCAGGTGAGGAAGAGGCCAGACTTTCATTTAATGGTGCCACCAAAGAGCT
>LIBD01000222.1 GCA_001437855.1 Actinobacteria bacterium BACL4 MAG-120820-bin23
TCCATCTAATTGGCCGGCCGGTTACAAAGTAGATATGAATGCCAGCTTTATGAGCAGCAGCAAAGGCGATCTTGGTGCGCTCTGAGATAAAGCCGTAATGGGCCACAATGGTGCCATCTAAATCTGTGCCAATTAATTTAGGCCGTTTGCCACTTACTGTAATCTCTAAACTCAAATTAAATCACTCACCAGCTGGCGCCAATATCTCCATACCAAGAAATGGCACCAGTGCCTTTGGCACCTTAACACTGCCATCTTTTTGTTGATGATTTTCTAGCAGAGCAACAATGGTTCTAGGAACAGCAACTAATGTGCCATTTAAGGTAGCAACTGGCTTAGTTACACCATCTTCCTTATATCTAATATTTAATCTTCGAGCTTGATACTGAGTGCAGTTTGAGGTGCTAGTTACCTCACGATACTCACCCTGGGTAGGCACCCAAGCCTCAATATCAAACTTTCTAACCGCACTTGCTCCTAAATCTGCACTTGCAACATCTATTACTCGATATGGAATCTCTAGTGAGTTAAAAAACTCCTTCTCCCAAGCTAATAATCTCTTATGCTCTTCTTGGGCATCCTCTGGTTTACAAAATGTAAACATCTCAACCTTTTCAAATTGATGCACTCTAATAATGCCGCGGGTATCTTTACCGTAACTGCCCGCCTCTCTTCTAAAACAAGGTGAGTAGCCGGAGTATCTAATTGGTAGCTTTTCTAAGATCTCATCCATATGAAAAGCAGCAAGTGGTACCTCAGAGGTGCCAACTAGGTAGAGCTCATCTTGGGTGAGGTGATAAACATTTTCAGCAGCTTGACCTAAAAATCCAGTTCCCTCCATCGCAGCAGGTTTTACTAAGACAGGTGGAATCATTGGAATAAATCCATTTTTAACCGCCATGGAGATTGCATAATTAACTAATGCCAGCTCAAGTAATGCGCCATTGCCAGTTAAGTAGTAGGAGCGAGCGCCAGAGACTTTAGCTCCCCGCTCAGTATCAATTGCTTTAAGTATTTTTCCTAACTCAACATGATCCTTTGGTTCAAAGCCTTCAGCTTTAAAATCTCGCACCTTTCCAACAGTTTCAATAACTTTAAAATCAGATTCACCCCCAACCGGGGCAGCTGGATCAATTAAATTTGCAACTGAGAGTGCTAATTTGTTGGCAATCTCTTCCGCAGCTGCCCGCTTACTATCTGCTGCCTTAACCTGCGCCGCCAATTGTTTAGCACTTTCTAGCAGTGAATTTTTCTCATCCCCATTAGCTGCTCCCACCGATTTAGATAAGGTATTTTG
>LIBD01000223.1 GCA_001437855.1 Actinobacteria bacterium BACL4 MAG-120820-bin23
GATGTAAAGCGTATGCTGGCATATTCATCAATCGCACATGCTGGATTTTTATTATTAGGAGTTATCGCATTAAGTAAAGAAGGGCTTGCAGCTTCACTCTTTTACTTATTTGCATATGGATTTACCACACTTGCAGCTTTTGGAATTATTTCACTAGTTCGTGATTCAACCGGCGAAGTAAGTGATTTAAACAGATGGATTGGGCTAGGCAAGAAATCTCCATTAGTTGCATCAGTGTTTTCACTCTTATTACTTAGTTTTGCAGGAATTCCACTAACTTCTGGGTTTATAGGAAAGTTTGCAATCTTTTCAGCAGCTTACCAATCAGGAAATACATTATTAGTTGTAGTTGGAGTTTTAGCAAGTGCAATTGCAGCCTTCTTCTATGTCAGAGTAATAATTATGATGTTCTTTACTGACCCAGCCAATGATTCAGTTTCAGTAGTAATTCCCTCAATAAAGAGCAGAATTTCAATTGCTATTGCAACCCTAATAACATTTGTTCTTGGAATTTTCCCCTCAATTATTTTAAATACTGCAAATAACTTTGCAAACTTAATTAAATAATGAATCCAATAGGAATACCTAATTTAGATAAAAATCTAGAAGCTACTTTATTGGCCGATATGGCAAAAGTAGAGCTACTACTTAGATCTCATATTGAAGGCGAATACCCATTAGTCATAGAAACTTCTAGGCATTTAGTCGAAGCCGGTGGAAAGCGTTTAAGGCCACTTTTAACATTAATCGCTGCGCAATTTGGTAATTCAACAAACTATGACATTATCAAAGCCGCGGTTTCATGTGAACTTACACATCTTGCAACTTTATATCACGATGATGTTATGGATGACGCACTACTTAGGCGGGGTGTTACAAGTGCAAATACTAAATGGGGCAATGCAGTAGCAATTTTAACCGGCGATTATTTATTTTCTAAAGTTTCAGACATGCTTGCTGACATAGGTCCAGAAGCAGTTAAGTTACAAGCTAAAACTTTTGAGCGACTAGTAATTGGTCAAATTAAAGAGACGCAAGGAGAGTCTGAAGGCTTAACGCCAATAGAACATTATCTAAAAGTGGTCTCAGATAAAACGGGATCTTTAATCGCAACAAGTGCAAGATTTGGCGCCCTTTTATCTGGTGCAAAGCCAGAGATAGTTGAGATATTAACCAAATTTGGAGAAAAAATAGGAATTGCTTTTCAAATTGCAGATGATCTATTGGATGTAACTAGCGATTCAACTGCTTCAGGAAAGACACCCGGCACAGATTTAAAAGAAGGCATACCGACT
>LIBD01000224.1 GCA_001437855.1 Actinobacteria bacterium BACL4 MAG-120820-bin23
GGTGGACATATTTCAACTTATGCATCTAGTGCATCTTTATATGAGGTTGGCTTTAACCACTTCTTCCGTGGTAAAGAGCATGCCGGCGGTGGGGATCAAATATTTTTCCAAGGACATGCATCCCCTGGCATGTATGCCAGAGCATTTATGGAAGGGCGCTTAACCCAAAAGCAATTAGATGGATTTAGGCAAGAGCTTTCCCATGAAGGTGGTGGCTTATCTTCCTATCCACACCCACGACTTATGCCAAACTTTTGGGAGTTTCCAACTGTCTCTATGGGTATTGGTCCAATTAATGCAATTTATCAAGCAAGATTTAATCGCTATCTAAATGCCCGTGGTTTTAAAGATACTAGTGATCAAAATGTTTGGGCATTTTTAGGAGATGGTGAGATTGATGAGCCAGAGACGCTAAGTGCGATCTCATTAGCAGCTAGAGAGGGCTTAGATAATTTAACCTTTGTGGTCAATTGCAATCTACAAAGATTAGATGGACCAGTACGCGGTAATGGCAAAATTATTCAAGAGTTAGAGTCAGTATTTGGTGGGGCTGGCTGGAATGTAATTAAGGTGGTTTGGGGCAGGGAGTGGGATCCACTGCTTGCTGCCGATCGTGAGGGTGCCCTGGTTGATTTAATGAATAAGACTCCAGATGGAGATTTCCAAACCTTTAAATCTGAAAATGGCGCATTTGTTAGAGAGAACTTCTTTGGCAAAGATCCAAGAACAGCGGCCATGGTTTCATCCTGGAGTGATGATGATATTTGGAATCTAAAACGTGGTGGGCATGATTATCAAAAACTATACGCCGCCTATAAAGCAGCTAGTGAACATAATGGCCGCCCCACCGTAATTTTGGCAAAAACTATTAAGGGTTGGACCTTGGGCTCACACTTTGAGGCTAGAAACTCAACTCACCAAATGAAGAAGATGACGTTAGATGATTTGAAGAACTTTAGAGATCGTCTATTTATTCCAATTAAAGATGAAGAGTTAGATGCCAAATTGCCACCATACTGCCATCCAGGCATTGATTCACCTGAGTATCAATACATGATGGCTCGGCGCAAAGAGCTAGGTGGCTTCTTACCATCTAGAAGAGCAGTTTCTAAAGCTTTGCCACAACCAAAGGATGAAAGCTATGAGTCGGTTAAACGTGGCTCTGGTGCACAAGAGATTGCTACCACAATGGCATTTGTTAGATTATTAAAAGATTTAATTAAAGATCCAGGAATGGGTAAGAGATTTGTGCCAATTATTCCCGATGAGGCTAGAACATTTGGTATGGATTCACT
>LIBD01000225.1 GCA_001437855.1 Actinobacteria bacterium BACL4 MAG-120820-bin23
AGCTTTTTTGTTGAGCCAGGTAAAACGTGGTGGCTTTGCCTATCGAATCGCTTACTTTGTACCTTACGTCTTGCCCGCTGTTGTTATAGGAAGCCTATGGAAATTTATTTTGAACCCCGACTCAGGAATAACAAGCATACTTTCTAATCTTGGAATTCCCGGTTTTGAAAAGGCCTTGCTCGGTCAACCGTCAACTGCACTTTTGACAATTGCATTTGTTGATAACTGGCATTACTGGGGGTTTTTGGCGACAATCCTTCTGGTGGCACTGCAAAGTGTTTCCCCAGAGTTATATGAAGCCGCAAAAATAGATGGAGCAAATCTCAGGCAACAATTTAGACATGTAACGATTCCAGGGATTCGGCCTACCTTGGTTTTTATGTTCATGATAACCTCTATTTGGTCATTCTTGGTTTTTGAATATGTGTGGGTCATGTCGCAAGGAGGACCAGCTGGCTCAACAGAAGTTATGGCCACCTATTTGTTTAAAGCAGCCTTTAGGGAGTTTTCAGCTGGTTTGGCAGCAGCAGCAGGTCTAACAATGACTGTGTTTGCTGGGACGATCATTGGAGTGTTTCTAGTTCTTCGAAAGAGAGGGTGGGAGATTTAGTGAAAATCAGAAAAGTAGTCTCAGCTCTTCCTCGGCACTTTTTTCTCTCATTCTTGATGTTTGTGGCAATAAGTCCTCTGATAATTCTAATCTTTAACTCTTTGAAGTCTCGTGCAAATCTGGGTGCAGATCCCGTTGGGTATCCCGACAAATTAATTTTTGGAAATTATGCAAGTGCGGTTGAACAAAGCAATTTCCTCAATTCGATGACAAATAGTCTTATGCTTGCAACGTTTACTGTGATCCCTGTCTTGGTTTTGGGTGGTCTGGCAGCTTACTCTCTCTCTAGAATCCAACCCCGTGGGACAGGGGCCGTAATGGCATATATGCTCGGGGTATCAACCCTTCCCCTATGGCTATATATAGTGCCACTCTTCTATTACTGGAAAACACTTGGACTAATCAACTCTTTCTTTGGCTTGATAATTCTCTATACAGCTTTTAACTCTCCATTTGCAATCTTCCTTCTACGTAGTTTTCTACTAAAAGTCCCAAAGGAAGTTGAGGAAGCCGCTGTAATCGACGGTGCTAATAAAATGCAGATTCTGATTCGTGTAATACTTCCCTTGACTTGGACTGGATTTCTAACAGTTGGACTTCTTGTCGCAGTAGCAGTCTGGGGAGAATTCCAAGTAGCTCTCATATTCATTTCAGATCCTGAGAAATTCCCCGTGACTACAGCTTT
>LIBD01000226.1 GCA_001437855.1 Actinobacteria bacterium BACL4 MAG-120820-bin23
GGCAAATCTTGGTTTATTACTTCCTTGAATATTCGCCTCAACCACATCAATATCTTTTTCCTCTAAGTAACGTTTAAATCTCCGTGTGATTACATGGGCAATAGCTCTAGTGTCATCAAACTCTTCTTCATCATTGATTGAAAATCGTCGATAATCGCTCTTCTTGGCTTTTCCGTCTTCGAAAACAACCATTGATGCAACCATGCTGGTCCCCTGAATATTCGAAATATCAAAGCACTCAATTCGAAGTGGCAGCTCTGCTAATTCAAGCTGCTCAGCTATATCACTCAGTGCCCCACCACTGACTGCAGAATCATTAGCCCGTTTACTTAAATACTGGATTAGTGCTTGATGAGCATTACGTTTTACAAGCTCAACTATTTCTAGCTTTTCACCTTTTAGTGGGCGAACCAAGGAGACAGTATTTCCATTTTTGCTCGACAACCAACTTTCAAGCGTCTTCGAATCGGAGGGTAATTGATCAACGATTATCTCTCTAGGGGCTGGTACTTCAGAATAAACCTTTCCAATCATTGCTGAGATTATCTCTTCACCCTCGAGCAAGTTTGACCTATCAATGATCCATGATCTGGAGCCTGTTATGCGCCCGTGGGAGATATTAAATTGAGATAGGGACGCATGAGTAATATCTTCATGAACTCCTAAAACATCTGCTGTTATATTTTCATTTAGAAAGCGGTTTGTAGATTCAAACGCTTTCTTTATGGCATCTAATTGGTCGCGTAATTTTGCAGCCTTTTCAAACTGCTCGAGTTTGGCCGCTTCATTCATTTCATTCTCAACTGCTGTAGTTATATCCTCCGGTGATTTCTTAGCTAAGAAATTGGCTAAGTCATTTGCCAACGTTTTATGTTCTTCAGCACTAATCCAGCTAACACATGGTGCAGCACACTTTCCTATATCTCCAAGCAAACATTGTCGTTTGTTCCGTTGTGCAGTTTTAAAGTTGGACTCCGTACAAGTTCGAACTGGATAGATTTTAGTAATGGTTTCAAAGGTGCTACGCAATGCCCAAGCATGAGAATAGGGGCCAAAATATGTTGTGCCCTTAACTTTTTTTGATCTAGAAATAAAAATCCTTGGATATTCCGCTTCAAGATTAATAGCTAAGTATGGATAGGACTTATCGTCTTTAAACTGAACATTGAAATCTGGGTTAAATTGTTTAATCCAAGTGAATTCAAGTTGTAGCGCCTCTAATTCGGTTTTTACTATTGTCCAGTCGACCCTAGTTGCTGTTTTAACCATAC
>LIBD01000227.1 GCA_001437855.1 Actinobacteria bacterium BACL4 MAG-120820-bin23
ACTGATAACCGTGAAGCAGGACGACTAATTGGTCAATGGGGCGCAAAGAAACTTGGCGGCCAGAAGGCTATAATTGCACTTCTTAACATTTTCGATGATCGAGTATCACCAGTAGATTATCTACGTGATAACGGATTCCTAGAAGGTATGGGAATTCCTGTAAACGATCCAAACAAAATGGCTGATGAGGCTAAAACCGGTAATTACTCAGGTGGCGCCTACGAAATCGTAGGTAACGTAGCTACAGGTGCTAACGAAGATGGTGGACGTTCAGGCATGGAGAAATTACTTGCTAGAAATCCAAACATCAACATTGTTTACACAATCAATGAACCAACTGCTATTGGTGCTTGTGCTGCCCTAAAGGCTGCCAAGAAGACTGCAATCGTGGTTTCAGTTGATGGTGGACTTCCAGGTATCGAGGCTGTTAAGAGCGGTTGCATTGCAGCTACATCACAGCAGTATCCATTGCGAATGGCTGATATTGGCCTTCAAGCGATCTATGACCTTGTGCAGAGTGGAAATAAGCCAGAAGTTACTCCTGGTAAAGATTTCTTCGACACAGGCGTTACGTTGATTACTGATGACCCACAAGATGGTGTGCCTTCAGAGAGCACACAATATGGAATTGATAACGCTTGGTAAATCCCAAGTTTTCATCAAGACATAAGTAAGCAGTAAAGAGTTAGTGAGGGCGGTTGCATTTGTGGCCGCCCTTGCTAATTTAGGTAGTACTCTTTAAGTTAGCACCCTAGGAAGTTAGAATTAGCACCTATGCGCAAGTTGTGAGGAGATTTTAATGAGCAAAGTTGATACTCAAGATGCCGCAGCCGAATTTATGGGTCGATCAACAAATGCTCAAAAAATACAGGCGTTACTGCATCGCTATCCTTGGCTGAGCTCAGCATTAGTACTATTAATTGCCATCATTACCTTCAGTTTTTTTAATGAAAATTTCCTAACACCCGGCAACCTCTCACTGATACTTCAACAGGTAGCGATAGTTGGTGCAATTGCAGCTGGTCAAACTTTAATTATTTTAACGGCAGGAATTGATTTATCCTGTGGTGCGATCGCAATTTTTGTATCGATGGTGATGGCAAAAAGCTTCTCAGGAGATTGGAGCAACCCAGATGATGGAATACCGGTATTTTGGGCCTTTGTTCTTGGCTTATTGGTTGGCACCTTAGCGGGAGCATTTAATGGATATCTGGTAACTAGATTTAAATTACCGCCATTTATTGTCA
>LIBD01000228.1 GCA_001437855.1 Actinobacteria bacterium BACL4 MAG-120820-bin23
ATTGCATGTGGTCTTGGAGTTAAAAAACTTTAGTTATAACCGACGCTTTGCTTTGCCTTCAACCTGTCTAGCATGTGCACTTTGAATTTCAGGTTCAGTACTACTCCCAGAAACACCGACCTCCCAAAACGCTCCGCCTTCAGTCCATTTACTTGGGTGTGTATCAATCACCAAAACACTAACACCGGCATAATTTTTTGCGGAAGTGAACTCCTCTTTTAATGTTTCTAAAGTTACCTTCTTAGCATTCGCTCCCATGGACTTAGCGTGGGCCACAAAGTCAACATTAGCTGGTTTGTCTAAATCAGAATCATTGAACATAGTTCTAAAACTCTTAGAGCCATTGGAGGTTTGTAATCTTTGAATAACTGCAAAACCTTTATTGTCACAAAGAATATAAATTATTGAGTTTCCATTATTGACAGCAGATAGAATTTCGCTGTTAAGCATTAAATATGAACCATCGCCAACCATTGAGATTACTTTTCCTGCTCTACCAGAGCTTTCATATGCCAGGGCTGCCCCCCAAGCGCCAGCAATCTCATACCCCATACATGAATAGCCATATTCACAATCAAATGAATCTTTACTCTTAGTTAGCCAATTGTTATTTAGCTCCCCTGGCAGGCCTCCGGCAGCGGTTAAGACATAATCTTCATTTGAAGAGGCCTCGTTAATTAACTTCACAACCTGGGCATATGACGGCAGATCTAATTTTTCTGAGGTTCTAGTTTGAATATTTTTTAATACTTCATCTCGAGTAGAAACTCTTTTATCACTCCAAGCTAGCTCAGCTTTATAACTACCAAGTAAACTTCCTAGCTCTATCAAGCTTTCTTTAGCGTCACCAATAATTGCTACCGCATTTCGCTTTGTTGCATCAAATCTTGCAGTATTAATTGAAATTACTTTATGCACAGGATTTTTAAATAGAGTCCATGAACCAGTAGTGAAATCTTGAAGCCTGCAACCTACTGAGATTATTAAATCAGCCTCTTCTGCTAGTTTATTTGCTGGATCACATCCTGTTACCCCAACAGGACCACACCAAGCTGGATCTGAGGCTAGTAGGGTGGATTTTCCAGCTACAGTTTCAACAACTGCAATACCAAACTTATTAGCAAAGTCAGAGAGCTCTTTGTGTGCTCGGCTATATCGGGCGCCACCACCTGCAATTATTATTGGTTTCTTAGCAGATTTTATGATTTCAACAGCTTTTGAAATTGAACTTGA
>LIBD01000229.1 GCA_001437855.1 Actinobacteria bacterium BACL4 MAG-120820-bin23
CGAATGTTGCCACTTGAGGTTGTGGAATCAACTGGTCCGGCAGTTATTTTGCCGATGTATGAATTCGAGCCTAATTCAGGCGAGGTACTTAATGCACTACTACCTCGCTATATTCAGGCTCGAGTATTTAACGCGATGTTGCAATCTGCAGCCAGTGAGCATGCAGCTCGACGTCGCGCTATGAAATCAGCAACTGACAATGCTGATGAATTAATTAAGTCGTTAACCCGACTTGCAAATGCGGCTCGTCAAGCCGAAATTACCCAAGAGATCAGTGAAATCGTAGGCGGCGCAGATGCGCTCGCCTCAGCTAGCGCAGGGAGCGAATAATGTCAGTCAAAACAGCAACCGGACGTGTTGCCCGTGTAATTGGACCGGTAGTGGATATTGAATTTCCAGCCGATGCGATGCCAGCAATCTTTAACGCGTTAAATATTGATGTCACCTTGTCAGGTGAGACCAAGAAGTTAACCCTTGAAGTTGCCCAACATATAGGCGATAACTTAGTCCGCGCCATCTCAATGCAACCAACTGACGGCATGGTTCGTGGTGCAACCGTTACCGATACTGGAAGTGCGATCTCAGTTCCAGTGGGCGATGTAACAAAAGGACATGTGTTTAATACCTTGGGTGAATCATTAGATGTGCCAACCTCTTCATTAGATATTAAAGAGCGATGGCCAATTCATAGAACTGCTCCAGCATTTGATCAACTTGAATCAAAGACGGAGATGTTTGAAACTGGAATTAAAGTTATTGACCTACTAACCCCTTATGTTAAGGGTGGCAAGATTGGATTATTTGGTGGTGCAGGTGTTGGTAAAACTGTATTGATCCAAGAGATGATTTATCGAGTAGCTGAAAACTTTGGTGGTGTATCAGTATTCGCTGGCGTTGGTGAGCGTACTCGTGAAGGTAATGACCTTTTCCTTGAAATGACAGAGACTGGCGTTATTAACAAAACTGCATTGGTCTTTGGTCAGATGGATGAGCCACCTGGAACTCGTCTACGCGTTGCACTTTCTGCTTTAACTATGGCTGAGTACTTCCGTGATGTACAGAAGCAGGATGTGTTGTTGTTTATCGATAACATCTTCCGATTTACACAAGCCGGCTCTGAGGTATCAACACTTCTTGGCCGTATGCCATCTGCAGTTGGATACCAACCAACACTTGCTGATGAGATGGGTCAGTTGCAAGAACGTATTACCTCAACTCGTGGTC
>LIBD01000230.1 GCA_001437855.1 Actinobacteria bacterium BACL4 MAG-120820-bin23
CCATTAGCAACATCAATAATTAAGTTATAAATTAACTGCCCATTTTCCTCTAGCGTTTGGGTGCCATCGGCGATGGTGCCGCTATTTAAATCGATAATATCTGGAATTGCAGTTGCCATCTGCGTATTTGTTGCCACTTTAATAGTTGGCATTACCGCACTGCCGGTTGGTGTGCCCCGGCCAGTAGTAAAGACGGTGATATTTACCCCGGCTGCGCCAAAGCCAGATAATTGTTCAATGTCATGACCTGGGGTATCCATAAAGTAAAGACCTGCTTTACTTGGCGCAATTGCATACTCCAGCACACCAGTAAATGGCGCATTCCCGGCTTTTTTCGCCGCCCCTAATGATTTCTCCTCCAAGGTAGAAAGGCCACCTTCAATATTTCCGCGCGATGGTTGGGCGCCTCTAATATCAATTCCTTCATAATTAATACTTCGCTCATACCTGGCCACCACATCAATTATTTGCTGGCCCACCTCAGCAGTTACTGCCCGTTTTGCTAGTAGGTGCTCTGCTCCTAATATCTCCATCGTCTCACCTAAAATTGAGGTGGCACCTTGGCCAACTAATTTATCACTTGCCACCCCTAAGGCTGGGTTTGCGGTAATGCCAGAGTAGGCATCAGAGCCACCACACTCAAGACCTAAGCTAATTGCTGAGATGGGAGCGGCAACTCTAAGCTGCGCCTTTGCCTGCTCAACTAATTTTATTGCCTCACTCTTTGCCTGCGCCGTTAAATTATCAATTGATTTAGCATTACTTAGCGTTAAGTTTACTAACTTAGTTTTGCCATAACTTTTAGCCCGATTTATTACCTCATCCTCAATTGGTGTGCCCAGGGATAAAAAGATAGTGGCGTAAAGATTTGGATTTGTTGCATTCCCTGCTAGTGAGTGAATGATGCGCTCATGATCTTTCTCAATTACCTGCGACCAATCATGACTTACCGCTACCGCACCAGTTGCTGACTCCTCAACATCTCTAGCAGCTGCCGATAACATTTGATGCAGCGGCATAATCAAGACATGGTTTCTAAAACCCCATCTACCATCCTCGCGCTTATATCCAGTAAGGCTCATCTACACACTCCTGACCGCTCTAGGGGCAACAATCTCACCAATACCTGATATTTCTGCCTTACTTTTTTCACCATTTGCTACCTTTTTAATCAAATCAATAATCTCAGAATTACTTGCACTCTCTGCTAAATCAAACTC
>LIBD01000231.1 GCA_001437855.1 Actinobacteria bacterium BACL4 MAG-120820-bin23
CGGATCAGAAGGTTCGGGGTTCGAATCCCTGCGGGCGCACCACCAATTTGTCCTTTTACCCACTTCTTCGCTAACCTCAGGGCTTATTCCGCGAGGGATCAAACCGTTATCGAGGGAGAAGTAAAGTGGCTGAGATTTCAATTAAGGGTTCACGTCGAACCGAGTTTGGCAAAGGTGCATCTCGAAGAGCACGCCGTGATGGATTTATTCCGGCAGTAATTTATGGACATGGCGAGAAGCCACAACATGTTGCACTTCCTTCAAGAGAGTTAGGCGTTGCACTTAAAACCTCAAACGTTTTGATTGATGTTGTGTTAGATGATCACACAGAGTTAACACTTCCAAAATCTGTAAGCCGGGATCCATTAACTGGTTTGTTAGAGCATATTGATTTAGTAATTGTGCGCCGTGGTGAGCGAGTTGTTGTTTCTGTTCCAGTTCATACTGAAGGTAAGTATGACCAAGATGGTATTTTGGAACACACAAATAACTCTATTGAGGTGGAAGTAGATGTAACAAGTATTCCTGCCTTCTTAATGCTTAATATGGAAGGAATGATGGCTGGTGAATCTAAGACTGCATCAGAAGTTATTCTGCCTGAGGGCGTTAAGTTAATTAGCGATCCAAAGATGACTGTTGTTCACCTATCTGTTAAGGCAGCTGAGGTTGAAGAGGTTGCAGTTGTTGCTGTACCTGCTGAGGGTGATGCCGCTGCCGCTGCCGCCGCTACACCTGCTGAGGGTGATGCCGCTGCTGAAGGTGATGATAAAAAGGATAAGAAGAGCAAGTAAGGGCTAGCCTTAACTTATGGCTAATCGTTGGCTAGTTATTGGTCTTGGTAATCCTGGGCCTGAGTATGAAAAGACTCGGCATAATATTGGTCAGTTAGTGATTGATTTAATTGCTGATTCAAATAAGTTTTCAAAACACAAATCCGGTATGAATATTTCAGAGGTTAAGTATGCCGATCAGATATTGGTTTTAGCTAAATCACGCGGGTATATGAATGAATCCGGGGGACCTACTAAATCTTTGGCAGATTTTTATAAGGTGGCCCCTGATCAAATAATTGTGATTCATGATGAGCTAGATCTACCATTTGATAACTTAAGGATTAAATATGGCGGTGGCGATAATGGTCATAATGGATTGAAATCAATATCAGCCTCAATAAACACCGCCGATTACTTTCGAATTCGAATGGGAATTGGCAGG
>LIBD01000232.1 GCA_001437855.1 Actinobacteria bacterium BACL4 MAG-120820-bin23
ATAAATATCAGATACCAGGTGATAGATATGCGCTCTTTGCAATGATCAGGGGAGATTCCTCCGATGGATTGCCAGGAATTAGAGGAATTGGTGAAAAGGGTGCAGCAAACATTGCAAGAACATTCACAAGTCTTGAAGAGGTTGTATTGGCAGCACAGGAGAATGACGAGCGGCTTTCACCTAACTTGCAAAAGAAAATTTTAGAAAGCTTAGATTATGCCCGAATTGCTACAAAATTAGTTAGTTGTGCACTAGATGTACCAGTCCCAAATCTAAGCGTAGATTCCCCTAAGAAACCTAAATCACTTGATGATATTGAGTCTATTAAAAATGAGTTTGGTCTAGGTTCTAGTATCGATCGAATAATGGATGCGTTGGGCTGGGCTAAATGAAATTACTTTTGATCTTTGCAGCTGGAGTGATAGCTGCAAGCGGTTTTGCACCCTTTAATTTCTGGTTT
Organism: Actinobacteria bacterium BACL4 MAG-120820-bin23; assembly: GCA_001437855.1. Lineage (GTDB taxonomy): Bacteria > Actinomycetota > Actinomycetes > Nanopelagicales > Nanopelagicaceae > Nanopelagicus. The sequence continues at coordinate 461 of LIBD01000232.1, forward strand.
GCCCCAATTCTTGCTTTGGCTATTTGGTTTTCCCAAATAAAAGATTTGATATTTCAAAAACGAATTATTGGATCATATCTTTTTGGCCTAGGGCTCCTTCTGCCATCTCAGTACTGGACAGGAATCTACGTAGGAAACACTCCATGGCTAGTACTTTGCTTTGCTCAGGCAAGTTTCTATGTATTGCCAGCTATATTTGTACGCAGAAAAGCTAGATTCAACAGCTTTGCTTTTGCTGGATCATTCGTAGGGGTAGAGCTACTCCTTAGGACTATTCCTTTTACAGGTTTTGGTTGGTCAAGAATTGGTTTTACTCAGATCGACAGTCCAATTGCCGCTCTTTACCCAGTCGGGGGAGTAGTTTTTGTTTCATTCATTATTGCTTTTCTATCAGCAACACGCAGATTTTTACCGCTTGTTATCGCATTATCTATTGTCGGATTAGCCAACTTTGTACCTGATCAAATCGAACAGAAAAACTCAATTAGGATTGCATTGGTGCAAGGTGGCGTTCCCGAGTTAGGACTGGGATTCAATTCAACCCCAAGGGAAGTTTTCAACCGCCATCTAGAGCAAACTAATAAATTATCCACGGGAAACGAGTTGATAATTTGGCCGGAAAATTCTGTTGATATTGACATTAACACTAACCCTGATGTGTATAAAGAAATTGTTGAACAGTCAGTTAGAACCTCATCACCAATACTGGTTGGAGGAGTAACAAAATCACCCAATGGGTTAAGAAATCAATCAAT
>LIBD01000233.1 GCA_001437855.1 Actinobacteria bacterium BACL4 MAG-120820-bin23
TACTTGAGTAAAGTGTTCAATCTCATCAAACCAACCCCAAGCTCTAGCCTCATCATGGGAAACTTTTAGCCAACCCTTATCAATCTCAACCTTCTCCGCTGTGTAATCAGCGCCAGATAGTGTGTAAAGATCAATTGTTTGACCACGAGCTAAATCAGCTCTGACATATCCTTTGGTGCCTAACACCTCCAGCACATCATCAACTCCACCTGGGGATACCCAAGAGGCATCAACTGTGGCTAACACATTATTATCAAACTCTAAGGTGATTAAGGAGTGATCATCAACTGGTGAGGATTTATCCACGGTAATAATTCTGGCGTATACATGGGTGATCTTTGCTGGCTTTAATAGGTGTGAGATTAAGCCAATGCCATGAATTGCCATATCCATAGTTACGCCACCACCACTTAAACTCTTATCTCTAAACCACTTGGCGTGTGGGCCGCCATGACGCTCCCGGTGGCTGATATGAACTATCTGCCCAAAGCTATTATTATCAATTAACTCTTTTACCTTTTGATATCTAGGCGCAAAGATAATCTGCTCGGCATATAACAATTTAACGCCAGCCTTATTGGTCGCGGCCACCATCTCTTGGGCATCACTTAGATTTATCGCCAACGGCTTTTCACAAACCACATGAATTCCCTTACTAGCAGCTAGCAGGGTTAACTCTTTGTGATAAAGATTTGGCAAGGTAAGGGAGATGACATCTAAGGACTCAGACTCAATCATTTCCTGCGCAGTTTTATAAGCTTTGCAGTTGAAGGCTTTGGTAAATGAATCTCTAGTTGCCTGCGAGGGAGCAGCCATGGCCACGATCTCAGCTCGGTTTGTTTTTAACCAGCCTTGCGCATGCAGGGAGCCGGCAAATGCCCCACCAACTACTCCTACCTTCAGCTTCATCTAAACTCTTTCATTAATTTTTCACTGGCTAAATTAAAGGTTACCACTCTGGTGCATCTACCTTAGCTACCTCAGCGGAGTACTTGGCCACCTTAGTAAGTGCCTCTAAGACTGAGTTGGCATCTGCTTGATTGCCCATTAAGACACTGGTGTTAAACCAAAGTGTATTAGCAGCTAAGTGATCGGTAACTGGAAACTTTTGCTTGTTGTATTTGATCTTAGTTACCTTCCCACGCAGCCTTGGTCCAAGTGAGGATCTATCCTTAAACATCTCTAGTCGGTGCAGTGGGGGATA
>LIBD01000234.1 GCA_001437855.1 Actinobacteria bacterium BACL4 MAG-120820-bin23
TCACTAATTGTTAACGCTCTAGCAAGTTTGGTCCTGGTCCTAAATATTGAAGGTAGTTTCCACTCAATAAGCGAGGCAAAGTGTGGTAGATCTGGAAATTGCCGTTTGGATCTAATCATTTTTAACTTGCTTGAATACTATTCATAATAGATCGGGACATATTTTGGTAATCCTTTGAATTATCTAAATCACCAACTAATTCATACCTTCTCATAACTAAAATACGATCAGCAATAGCCACCATTTCTGCCAAATCACTTGAGATCAGAATGATTGATAATCCTTCATCTGCAAGCTGAGTGATTAGCTCATGAAAAGATGCTTTAGTTCGAACATCCACACCAACAGTTGGTTCATCAATCACCAAAATCTTGGTCTCAGCAGCCAGCCATTTAGATACTGATACTTTCTGCTGATTTCCACCAGAAAGGGTAAGTGCAAGCTGATTATTATCAACAACCTTAATGCCCAAGCGATCCACATACTTACTGGCAATATCATCCTCTTTTTGAGGATTAATTATCGATAATTTCTGCAATATCTTAGACAAGATTGTCACTGAAATATTTTTTCTAACTGGGAAGTCAAGGAATAAACCCTCCTGTTTTCGATTCTCAGTTACATAACCTATTCGAAATTTATGTAGCGCATCTCTAAAATTCTTGATCTTTATCTGATTACCATTCAGCATAATTTCACCTGCTGTAACTGCGTGTAACCCAAGAATTGACCGTGCTAATTCACTTCTACCAGCACCTACCAAGCCATACATGCCAAGTACCTCACCTGGATAAAGACTCAAATTAATGTTTTTATGACCTAGCGCTGTGGACAGGTTCTTTAACTCAATTACTGGAGTCTGTGTTCGGTCAATCTTACGAATAACATTTTTACGCTCAGCTAAATGCCGGCCAACCATCAAGTCCACAATTTCACCCTGCTTGAACTCAGATAATGACTTTGACTCCAAGACACTTACGCCATCGCGCAGAACAGTTACTGTGTCACAGATTTCATAAACCTCTTCTAATTTATGACTTACAAAGAGAACTGCAGTTCCTTGAGCCCTTAACTTTCTGATCACATCAAAGAGTTTTGTAGTTTCACTACCAGTAATTGAAGCGGTTGGCTCATCTAGCAAAATGATCTTGGCATTGGTAACTAAGGCTTTGGCAATTTCAACCAACTG
>LIBD01000235.1 GCA_001437855.1 Actinobacteria bacterium BACL4 MAG-120820-bin23
ATCATTATTTTTAACCCGCTCATTTTTCCCTCTGCCAATTACCGCACCCTTTTCATCAACAATAATTGCCCCAACCGGCACATCACCATGATTGGCAGCATCTTTTGCTAAGAGCAGAGCTTGTTGCATTAACTCTTTGTAATCCACTAATTACTTTCAATCACCTGATTAAATTGTTCGCCAAAACCTAATCTATTGGCAATCGCCTCTAGCTGCTCATCTGGATATAGCTCACTATCATCCAGTATAGAAAGTAGCTCCATCTCACCAAGACCTAGATCACTTAATAGATCAATATCCCCACCTGGTTGGGGTTCATCCTCATCTTGCGGAAACTCTAGATCTAATACCTCAACTAACTCAGCTGCTACCTCATAATCTAATGCGTAGGTGACATCTGAGATCATCATCTGCATTTGATCCCCTAGAGCGCGTGCAATAATTACAAACTCATCCTCTATGGCAATAAGAGCAAGTGCGCCCCCATTTGTTTGTTGATTTTTTAGCGCATCAATTATTAAACCAATATCTCGGGTTGAAGCTAGCGATGTGGCATCCCAGATGCCATCTTCATGCCAGGCAATACATCCAAAATCAACTGACATTTAAATCACACCCTTTCGCGCATTTTGTGCTCAAGTGGTTACACAAACTTATTCTCTCCCCTTTTATGGCTAAATGGTAGTAGGGGTAATTGGTAGTAGGGGCTTAGCGCTTGTAGAGTAAAAGGTATGAAAATCCATATCGCCTCCCACCCATTAATAACTCATAAGTTAACGCTGCTACGGGATGAAAACACTCCCTCACCTACCTTTCGCAGCTTAACTGAGGAGATCGTCAGCCTATTGGCATATGAAGCGATGCGAGATATTAAAACTCAAGCTGTAAGTGTTAAAACACCAGTTGCCATGGCAAAGGGTGCGCAATTAACAAAACCATCACCAGTTGTGGTGCCAATCCTAAGAGCAGGGCTTGGGATGTTAGAGGGGATGAGTAGATTAATTCCAACCGCTGAGATTGGCTTTTTAGGAATGGTACGGGATGAAAAAACTTTAAAGGCATCAACCTATGCCAACAGGTTGCCAGATGATTTAACAAATCGGCAATGTTTTATCTTAGATCCAATGCTGGCAACCGGTGGCACATTGGTATCTGCCATAGAGTTTCTAG
>LIBD01000236.1 GCA_001437855.1 Actinobacteria bacterium BACL4 MAG-120820-bin23
TAGGGCTTGGCCAGCGAATTTTGTGATTGGATCTAGATCAAATCGATCATCTAGCATGCCAATAAATAAAATAAAGGTTCCGCTTAAGAAAATTCCAGTTGCTTCCCTGCCAAAAGATTTCTCTACTAGAGGTAGATAATCAACAATTACTAAAGTTAAAGCCATAGCAAGCCACATTGCTAGCCCACCCCACCTTGGAGTTGGTTCAACATGTACATCTCTTGATCTAATTTGAGCAATCGCTCCTGATTTAATTGCCAAATCTCTAACAAATGGAGTAATCAGGTAGGTAATAATTGCAGCCAGTAAAACTGTGACTAAATATTCACGCATTTAATTATCTTTAATTTTTTGGCTCTGGATAAACTGGAAACTTTACAGTCAACTGATGTATCTCAGATCTAATAGTTTTGGCTTTACTTTCATCTGAGCCATCCTTTATGGCCCGGGCAATTAATCCTGCAATTATTTTCATCTCAGACTTGCCCATGCCTTGGGTTGTAATTGCTGCTGTACCAACTCTAATTCCACTGGTTACGGCAGGAGTTTCTGGATCAAATGGAATTGAATTTTTATTTAACGATATTCCTGATAATCCGCATCTTTCATCAGCTACTTTTCCATTTACTCCTGTTGATCGAATATCAATTAAAGCAAGGTGAGTTTGCGTGCCACCAGATACTGCTCGCATTCCTTCACTTTGTAAATCAGATGCCAAAGCCTTACAGTTTTCAATAACTTTCTTGGCGTAATCTTGATAGGCAGGTGTAGCGCACTCTTTTAGTACAACAGCTTTACCAGCGACAGCACTCATATTTGGCCCACCTTGCATGCCAGGAAAGACAGCTTTATCAATAGCTGCTGCATGTTGCTCTTTAGAAAGAATCATTCCACCGCGTGGTCCTCTTAGCACCTTATGAGTTGTAAAAGAAACAACATCGGCATATGGAACTGGTGAAGGGATAGCTTTACCAGCTACTAGTCCAATAAAGTGAGCAGCATCCACCCACATAATTGCACCGACCTCATCGCAAATTTGTCTTACCTTTTCAAAATCAATCAAGCTTGGATAGGCAGTTGCACCCGAACAAATCATTTTAGGTTTATGTTCTATGGCTAAATCTCGCAATTGATCATAATCAATCAATTCATTATCTTGGCGGACGCCAT
>LIBD01000237.1 GCA_001437855.1 Actinobacteria bacterium BACL4 MAG-120820-bin23
GAGGGCTTGGCCAGCGAATTTTGTGATTGGATCTAGATCAAATCGATCATCTAGCATGCCAATAAATAAAATAAAGGTTCCGCTTAAGAAAATTCCAGTTGCTTCCCTGCCAAAAGATTTCTCTACTAGAGGTAGATAATTAACAATTACTAAAGTTAAAGCCATAGCAAGCCACATTGCTAGCCCACCCCACCTTGGAGTTGGTTCAACATGTATATCTCTTGATCTAATCTGAGCAATCGCTCCTGATTTAATTGCCAAATCTCTAACAAATGGAGTAATCAGGTAGGTAATAATTGCAGCCAGTAAAACTGTGACTAAATATTCACGCATTTAATTATCTTTAATTTTTTGACTCTGGATAAACTGGAAACTTTACAGTCAACTGATGTATCTCAGATCTAATAGTTTTGGCTTTACTTTCATCTGAGCCATCCTTTATGGCCCGGGCAATTAATCCTGCAATTATTTTCATCTCAGACTTGCCCATGCCTTGGGTTGTAATTGCTGCTGTACCAACTCTAATTCCACTGGTTACGGCAGGAGTTTCTGGATCAAATGGAATTGAATTTTTATTTAACGATATTCCTGATAATCCGCATCTTTCATCAGCTACTTTTCCATTTACTCCTGTTGATCGAATATCAATTAAAGCAAGGTGAGTTTGCGTGCCACCAGATACTGCTCGCATTCCTTCACTTTGTAAATCAGATGCCAAAGCCTTACAGTTTTCAATAACTTTCTTGGCGTAATCTTGATAGGCAGGTGTAGCGCACTCTTTTAGTACAACAGCTTTACCAGCGACAGCACTCATATTTGGCCCACCTTGCATGCCAGGAAAGACAGCTTTATCAATAGCAGCTGCATGTTGCTCTTTAGAAAGAATCATTCCACCGCGTGGTCCTCGTAGCACCTTATGAGTTGTAAAAGAAACAACATCGGCATATGGAACTGGTGAAGGGATAGCTTTACCAGCTACTAGTCCAATAAAGTGAGCAGCATCCACCCACATAATTGCACCGACCTCATCGCAAATTTGTCTTACCTTTTCAAAATCAATCAAGCTTGGATAGGCAGTTGCACCTGAACAAATCATTTTAGGTTTATGTTCTATGGCTAAATCTCGCAGTTGATCATAATCAATTAATTCATTATCTTGGCGGACACCAT
>LIBD01000238.1 GCA_001437855.1 Actinobacteria bacterium BACL4 MAG-120820-bin23
TGTCGTACGGGAAGCCCTAAAAGTTTTGCATGATAAAGGTTTGACTCGACCACGAACCAAAACTGGCACCATAGTTTTAGAGCGATCAGAGTGGAATCTGCTGGATGAGGATATACTGAATTGGCTGCAAGCTTCAGGTTTGAGCACAGATCTAATTGCTGATTTAGAAGAACTCAGATCAACCTATGAGCCTGGCGTAGTGCGAATTGCAGCAAAGCGGCGAGGTAGTCGAGATATTACTCAGCTTAAAAAAGCCTTAAAAAATATGACAGATGCCTTCTATGCTGATGGACCTAACTCTGCATTAATCGCACAAGCCGATGTGGAATTTCATGAAGCTCTTCAGGTTGCAACTCAAAATGAATTAATCAAGAAAATGGGTAAGTTAATTTTGCCTTTACTTAAGATCAGAGATAATCTAGTTGAATATGAGATAGTTGAGGCAGATTTCATAATCCAACACCAAGCAATTTTAGATGCGATAATTGATGAAGATCCAGATTCTGCAGAATTAGCTATGAAAGTACTTCTTGAAACCGCCGCTCAAACATCTTCAGTTGCTAGAAAGCGAGATAAATAATTGTGAACACTCCCAATTTACCTGAAGAATTTCTCTTTTCGATGAAGAATTTTGTAGCAACAATTACCCTTAATCGAGAAAGTAAGTTGAATACCATGACTCCGGCGATGGGTAAAGCACTATTAGAGTTGGTGCCGTATATAAATGCCAGTAATGAGATTAGAGTCGTGATACTAACTGGTACAGGTGAAAAAGCATTCTCGGCTGGTAGTGATATTAAAGTGTTGGATCAATACGGATCCAACTGGCAATTGAGGAATAGAGTCGACTATGCCCGCGGTATTTGGGCAATTAAGAAACCAGTAATTTCTAAAATTCGTGGATATTGTATAGGTGGCGGTTTAGAAATGGCATTAATGAGTGATATTCGTTATGCCAGTGAAAACGCCCAATTTGGTGCAGGAGAAATTAAATTAGGTTGGCATGGCGGTGCGGGCAATACCCAATTACTCCCTCGAATTGTCTCAACCGGAAAGGCATTAGAAATGTTGCTCACAGGAGATTTAATTTCAGCTGTGCAAGCAGAAAAGTATGGATTGGTTGATCAGTTATTTACTACCA
>LIBD01000239.1 GCA_001437855.1 Actinobacteria bacterium BACL4 MAG-120820-bin23
CAACGACTCCATAATTTAACTTCTCAGCCAGAACCCTCAGTATTGCCAGCCTCAGCAGCAGTAACATCATTTATTTGGTACTTCTTAATAGCTTTTTTAACCGCTCGCTTACTAATCATCTCTGCTTGAGCAAGTTGAGATAATGCCGCTACTGCAATTGATTCAGCATCTACCTTAAAGTGGCGACGAAGAGCTCCTCTAGTATCTGATAAGCCAAAGCCATCGGTGCCGAGTGAGTAAAAGGGTTGAGATACCCAAGGTGAGATTTGATCTTGAACTGATCTCATAAAATCACTTACTGCAATTACTGGCCCCTTTTCCTTCTTTAACTTCTTACTTATATAAGCAGTCAATTTCTTACCTGGATTTAATAAATTATGGCGATCAACCTCAAGTCCATCTTTGCGCAACTCATTCCATGAAGTAACTGAGTAGATGGTGGCAGCAACTCTAAAATCATCATTTAATAATTTTTGAGCCTTTAGCGCCCAATTAACTGAGACACCGCTAGCTAGGATGGCAACCTTTCGGCGCCTTCTTCTAATTGGTTTTTTAAGTAGGTAAATACCCTTTAATACCCCATCTATATCTAAATTATCTGGCTCAGCTGGTTGTTGATATGGCTCGTTATAAACCGTTAGGTAGTAGTAAACATTCTCACTATTTTCACCATACATTCTTCGCAAACCATCTTTAACAATATGGCCTAACTCGTAACCAAATGCTGGATCATAGGAGACTACCGCCGGATTTGTAGAGGCAAGTAGTAGTGAATGGCCATCCTCATGTTGCAGACCTTCACCATTTAATGTGGTGCGACCAGCGGTTGCCCCTAATACAAATCCTCTAACTAATTGATCACTTGCTGCCCAGAAAGAGTCACCAGTTCGTTGGAAACCAAACATGGAGTAGAAGATATAAATTGGAATCATTGGTTCATCATGGGTGGCATAGGAGGAGCCAACTGCGGTAAATGAAGCCACCGAACCAGCCTCATTAATACCCTCATGCAAAATTACACCCTCTTTAGATTCCTTATAGGAAAGCATTAACTCTCGGTCAACTGAGGTGTAGGACTGACCATGTGGTGAGTAAATTTTTAAGGTAGGAAATAGTGAATCCATACCAAATGTTCTAGC
>LIBD01000240.1 GCA_001437855.1 Actinobacteria bacterium BACL4 MAG-120820-bin23
ATCAAGGTGTTGATTTTTCTAGCCCAGAACTATTGCCAGGCATGGTTCATTACATTCCTGAAATTCAAGGGCATTCCATTGCAGTGGTATCAGTCGATGAAGACGGAGCCATTAGCTCTTTTTCTAGTAGGTGCGGCGTAGCTCAAGATTACTGTATTGCAGCTCCGGGTGGGAAAATTACGGCAGCCTATCCAACCTCAAGTGCTGACACTGGTATTTATGATAGTAATGTCGGAGATGAGAATTATAGTGTATGCACTCAAGATAACTCATGCTTTGCTGTTACTAGTGGCACATCATTTGCTGCTCCAATTGTATCTGGTGGCTTGGCCATCCTTGCTGATTACTTTGACGGCCAGCTTGGAAATACAGAGCTTGTTGCTCGACTCTTTAGCACAGCAAATAAAGAAGGGATTTATGCAGATAAATCAATTTATGGTCAGGGTCTAATGGACTTAGGGGCTGCGACTGCGCCAGTGGGTCAAATGACAGCCATGTTAACTGAAACTTTAGCTGGCGCTATGACCCCTGCTGTATTTACAAGCATGCAGCTGACCAGCCCTTCTTTTGGAGACGCTCTCACAACTGGAGTAGCCAACCAAACCATGATCTTTTTTGATGAGCTGGGAGCTCCTTTCAGAGGGTCTGTTGCGAACCTGACTACCGACTATAGAAGTCAGATCATGAGTCTCAATAATTTTGATGATATGTATCAAGAAACCACTCAATTAATTACTTCAGATGCTGGCGTTTTTGAGATTAGCTCTTATAGCAATAATCAACAAGATTCACATGAATTAATCATGCCTGTTCATGTCCTGGATGCTTATCAGGACCGCAATCAATTTTTTACATACTTTAATGGTGAGAAAAATAGCTTTATCAGTCATGGAATTAATGGAAGCTGGGCCTTGGGAATATTTAAGGATGCAGACCTAAGATATAAGAAGCCATTAAGATCAAAATTTACCAACCCCTGGTTAAATTTTAGTGCCTCTGGGACCTCCTTTGGATCTCTCGTCACGGGCAATAATCAATTTGATCTTGTTGTTCTTGTATCATCTGGCAGAAATAAGTTTCAAGCCAATGAGCTTTTTACTGAAAGTGACACCAGCACAGTTGCTATGTTTGAAATACA
>LIBD01000241.1 GCA_001437855.1 Actinobacteria bacterium BACL4 MAG-120820-bin23
CTGACTTAGAGGGTCCACTTCGTGCTGAAATAATTAAAAAGATTGAAACAGCAAGAGCTGAAGGTGATTTAAAAGAGAATGGCGGCTATCACGCAGCTAGAGAAGAACAAGGAAAGATTGAAGGACGAATCCGCCAACTAAAACATATGTTGGAGCATGCACATATTGGTACCCCACCGGTAAGTGAATCAGGTGTAGTCGGTCTTGGTATGTTAATTACCGTTGATATTGCCGGAGATGAATTGAAGTTTTTATTAGGCTCTCGAGAAATTGCAAGTGGTGATATTGATGTTTATTCAGAAAAATCACCGCTGGGTAGTGCTGTCCTCGGAGCTAAAGTTGGTGAAACTGTTAATTACACCGCACCAAATGGTAAGCAAATTGCAGTAGCAATTCTTGAAGCACAACCTTTTATTTAACTTACTTATTCACCGCTCTATTATATTTTCTAACACTTAGTGGAATAAATACTGCCATAATTATGATCATATAAACTATGGACATAGTTAATGGATTCTCGCTAGGAAAAGAGCCAGCAGTAGCACCGAATTGATTTTCAAGACCAAATAGCTGTCTACATCCTGCCACCATAGTTGATACTGGATTCCATTCAGCAATATATTGCAATGGTTTTGGCATACCAGTAGTTGGTGCAAATGCATTAGATAAAAAAGTTAATGGAAATACCGCGATAAATGTGGCATTAGTTGCCACTCGCTCCTCTCTTACCGATAGCCCAATTAATACACCGATCCAAGACATCGCAAAACCAAAGACTAATAAAAATACAAAACCTAACGTGATATTTAAAAAGCCAGAGCTAGGGCGCCAGCCAACAACATAACCGGTCAATCCCATGGCAGTGAGCACTACAATATTGAGCGCACCATCACCAAGTGTTCTACCAAAAACTACAGCAGATCTTGAGATAGGCAAGGATCTAAATCTAGCAATTAACCCTTTTTGCATATCAGCGGTTAAACCAACTGCAGTGCCTGCAAGGGTAAATGCAACAGTTTGCACAAATATGCCAGGCATTAGTAATTGAACATAACCACCTGGTTGGCCAGTATCAATTGAGCCACCAAATACATATCTAAATAACAAAACAAACATAATCGGTTGAATAAT
>LIBD01000242.1 GCA_001437855.1 Actinobacteria bacterium BACL4 MAG-120820-bin23
GCCCCAATATTTATGGTTAAAACTAAATGATGCAAGAATTCCAAGGAATGTGAACATCAGGCCATAAATATTTCCAATATTGGCTATGTTCCTTAAGTAAGATATCTCTTAGCTAATCCTTACCTTGTGCTCCATTAGTCCAGTAGCCCGTGCACTTACCATCGCCACCTATATTCACTGCAGATAGAGCAGAAGATTGTTCAATTCTTGTGGACTTTCCTTTTCCATCGAGACCCGAATAGAACACAGCAACTTCAGTCAAATCTCGGCTACAAGTCAATTTTGTAATGTTTACGAGGATGGGAGTTCGGTAGTCGTTAACAATTCCAGTGTCGAAAAGTGGCGCAGAATTTGGGCTAGAAGAATTCACAACTTGAATTCTGTAGGATCTAAAAAACCTTCCATACCAAGTCGATAGCGCAGTTGTTTCACTCTCCCTAACCGCTCCGCCAAAGACAAAAGGTTCCACATTGAAGTCATTTGTAGTTGGGGAGGGTGCTGGGCTTGGGGTGGGTCTAGGTGCTGAGAGTTCTGAACTGGTCGACTTTCTGATGTTGAGGGCATCGAAGTTGCCGCTCTTAGTAACGCTAAACCTAAGCCCTGCATGTTCAACAACCTCAGACTCTTTAGAAATATATCTAGTCACTCCATCCCAGTTGTACTCAGATAGCGCAGTGTTTGAAGCAACCGGTTTGAAGAAATCGGTTAAGTGCCCTGATGTCGCATCATATTCATATATAAGAATTCCATTCCAATCTTCCTTGACTAGATCTCTCTGAAAGAGCGATTGTCGCAATTCATTATCGAATCTCGTATATCGACGAGATTCGATAACTAGAACCTTGGTTGGAGAAATACGCAGTATGGCAACTTTCACACCTTTAGCGGTGCCATCAATTGGAGCTAGCGAAATATTAAGTTCTTCAAAGTTATTCACATCATCACAGAACAACTGAGTGGGCTCTAGCCAATTTGCTAAGAATCGCCACCAACCAGAGAGAGTTCTAGATGGTCCATCCTGGCTAAACATGATGTCAAGGCCACTCATACTTGAAAACCATCTGCCTCCACCTCCATGTGCAAGATCAAGTAAGTGTCCTAGCTCGTGAGCAAAGTAT
>LIBD01000243.1 GCA_001437855.1 Actinobacteria bacterium BACL4 MAG-120820-bin23
AGATAAGTTGCATCCTCGCGGATTAATTTGATGTTATTAATCTGGCTTTCAATAATTAATAACAGCAATGCACCCAGGCCTGGCTTATGCATCTCAACTGCCACATACCCCTGATCTGGATTGTTTAAGGCAATCTGCGCAGTTGCCTCCCCCATGCCAGAGCCAATCTCCATAATTACTTTTGTTTTCTCAGGGAATAAATCATTAACACTTATTTGATTTGTGATCTCTAATCCATAGTGATTCCACTTTGAATCCATCGCCAAACTTTGCGCTCTTGTCATTCGATTACCCCGCAGTGAGTAACTTCGATTTGAAGGACGTTCCATCTTGGCTTAACCTGCAATCTCTGCTTGGATACTGCAATAGATATATTTAATTTCTATGGGCAATTATTACTTATATTAAGGATGGGTTCATGCCAGGTTTAAACTCAACTAGAGCAGAGGCGGCAGAGCGGGCTGCTCACCTGCATGTTGAAAGTTATGAGCTAACCCTGGATTTAACCGCAGGCGATGAAATCTTTCACTCTAAGACCATTATTAAGTTCACCTGCAACAGGGCCGGCTATGACAGCTTTATTGATGCAGTTGGTAAATCGGTAATCTCCGCAACCTTAAATGGTCTGCCAGTTGATACGACAAATTATGATGGTGAAACAATTTACTTAAAGAATTTAGCACCAAGTAATGAATTAATTATTGAGATGAATGGTGCCTACTCAAATACTGGTGAGGGCTTACAAAGATCAGTTGATCCAGTTGATGAGCAGGTTTATATCTACTCCCAAGGTGAGACGGCATTTATTAGAAAGATGTATCCCTGCTTTGATCAGCCAGATTTAAAGGCCACCTTTGGTTTAACGGTAATTGCTCCTAATCACTGGCAGGTAATCTCAAATAATCCAGTAGAAGAAAAACTTGAGCTAGCAGATGAGAAAAGTAGGTGGAGTTTTACCACTACCCCAAGAATTTCTACCTACATCACAGTCTTAATTGCTGGGCCATATTATTTTGTCAAAGATGAGTATGTGGGTAAGAAAACTGTCCCACTTGGAATTTACTGCCGAAAATCCTTAGCTGAGTTTTTAGATCCAGATGATATTTTCTTAATTACC
>LIBD01000244.1 GCA_001437855.1 Actinobacteria bacterium BACL4 MAG-120820-bin23
AGAACTTCGACATCCGTTACTAACGAAACACCCAGATCTCCCCGGAATAATCCAGATGCGTAACTGAGAAATTGCTCTATCGGTGAAACGTCCAACTTTAGCTGCTTGCGTAGTGCCTCAATTGCTTCCAGTTCAGCTCCAGCTCCTAGTCGAGTCGCAGCAGGATCTCCCGGTGTAATTCGAATTAGCATAAAGGAAATGACCATCACCCAAAAAGAAATGGCGACTGCGCGAAAGAGGCGTCCTACGACTTTCTTTAAGAAAACGTTCTTAGTAATGGTCGAGACCCTTTCCTTTCAAAGCGAAGTGGTAATAATTGAATTAATCAACTATTACCACTGCTTAACTTCTTGCTCCAGGAGTAGCGAGCCACTCCTGGAGCACCCTCGTTAATCTAGCTTTGCCAAAATAAAAATTAATCTTTTGGCAGAGGTGGATTAGTTGCAACAATGAATTGCAACTGTCCTGGAAGAAGTGCTTCTACCAAGTTGTCACCAATGCGACTGCCTGATACATAGAAGCGAGTTCCAATTGGAATGAATGTAGAGAGATCAAAGGCGATCTTTTCAACCGCTGTTAATTTCTCAAGTATCTGCTCATTGCTTTCAGAAGCTGCAGCGTCATTTAGAAGTTTTGCAGTTTCAGTTAGCAGCGCATCAGGAACGTTGGCAAGGCCTGCCCAAACTCCGCCTGGTTTAAACCAGTTTGAGAGTTGAAGTGTTCCTGTTGCAGCGTTATTACCAAACCACATCATTTCCCAATCACGCTTGTTAAGTACGCCGGAGATGTTGGAGTCAGGTGTCACCATTTCAATTGTGACATCGATTTTCACAAACTTTAGGCTATCTTTAACAATTTGCGCAGCATCCTGCCAGAAGACGCGGTTAGGGACATGCATTGTTACCTTAAAGCCTTTAGGGTAGCCAGCTTCTTTAAGAAGTTGTCTAGCTGCTCTTGTGTCGCGCTTACCATTCTTTGGTAGCGAGCAGAGGTAGAACTCATTATTGAATTCAAACTGCATTCCACAAGATGGCTTAGAAAGGCCAGCAAATGCTGTGCGCATGATTTGATCACGCGAAACAGCTAGAGAGATCGCTTGGCGAACCT
>LIBD01000245.1 GCA_001437855.1 Actinobacteria bacterium BACL4 MAG-120820-bin23
CTAAAAGCCGATGGAACTGGCAACCTGATTCAACTCAGATAAGAATTGCAACTGATGTTAGTGTTGGAATTGTGGAAGTAATGCGCACTCTTATAAAGGCTGGGGATAAGGTGATGCTTAACTCACCAGTGTATGAAAATATCTGGAAATGGATACCAGAGGTTAACGCCACCCTAGTTGATGTCCCACTAACTGAGAATGAATTAAATTATAAATTAGATTTAGATGCGATCGAGCGGGAGTATGCAAACGGCGTCAAATTGCACATCTTATGTAGCCCTCATAACCCAGTTGGAATTATCTATACGCGATCAGAGTTGGAGACGATCGCAACACTAGCCAAAATGTATGGCGTAATTATTTTAAGTGATGAGATTCACGGCCCATTAACCTTTAACAAAAAAGATTTTTACCCTTTCTTGTCAGTGAGTGATGATGCAAAAGAGGTTGGAATAATCATTACTAGCGCAAGTAAATCTTTTAATTTTGCAGGATTAAAGTGTGCGTTAATCATTACTGAGTCAGCTATGTTAAAAGAGAAGATAAATGCCATGCCTCCAGCGCTAACTTGGCGGGCATCTTTATTTGGAGCAGTTGCTTCGACTGCAGCTTATAGTGAATCAGATGAGTGGTTAGACGGGGTACTAATTACCTTAAATGAAAATAGACATTTAGTTAAAAAGCTAATTGATACCAAAATACCTACTATTAAATATCGCATCCCTGATTTTGGCTATCTAGCTTGGCTTGATGTTAGCTCTTTAGGACTAGGTAGTGATCCGGCAGGGCAGATTTTAGAACGAAGTAAATTAGCTCTTAATGCTGGAATTTTATATGGACCTAAGCATTCAAACTTTGTTCGATTAAACTTTGGTACTAGTGAAGAAATCATTAATCAGGCATTTGATCGCCTAGTTAAGATTTTATAATCTATTTTCTTCCTCCATATAGTTTTTTAATCAGTAAGGTAAGTATTTTCTCAGATACTTTAGTGCGCTTAAAGGTAGTAAATCTAAGTGGAATCTTAAATCGAGTTTTAACAACAGATCTTGCGTAGGTATATTCAAGTAAG
>LIBD01000246.1 GCA_001437855.1 Actinobacteria bacterium BACL4 MAG-120820-bin23
TGGTAGGTGCATGGATTGCGGCATCCCATTTTGTCACCAAGGATGCCCGCTTGGAAATTTAATTCCAGAATGGAATGATTTAATTTGGCGGGGTGAAAAATCTGATGCGATAGATAGATTGCACGCTACAAATAATTTTCCAGAATTTACTGGACGACTTTGCCCAGCTCCTTGCGAGACAGCTTGTGTGGTTGCGATTAACTCAGATGCTGTGACAATTAAACAAGTTGAACTACGAACTATTGAAGAGGCTTTTAAAGATAATCGGGTAGTCCCTTTAATTCCAGATAGATTATCTGGAAAAACTGTTGCAGTTATTGGTTCTGGTCCAGCTGGCTTAGCAGCTGCGCAACAATTAACTAGAGCAGGTCATACTGTGGCAGTTTATGAGCGGGCCGATAAAATTGGTGGGCTTTTAAGGTATGGAATTCCAGAGTTTAAAATGGAAAAATCAATTGTTGATCGCAGAATTAAGCAGATGGAACAAGAAGGAACGCGATTTAGGACAAATGTAAGTATAGGAAAGGATATTTCAGGAAGTGCGTTACGTAACAAGTATGACGCAGTAGTAATTGCTATTGGTGCTACAAACTGGCGAGATTTAGCCATACCAGGACGGGAAGCAAAAGGAATTTATCAAGCAATGGAGTACCTACCCTGGGGAAATAAACAAGCACTAGGCGAGCTAGATTCTGAACCAACTATAAATGCTACCGGTAAAGATGTTGTGATTCTAGGTGGCGGTGATACGGGTGCTGATTGTTTAGGAACTGCAATTCGTCAAGGAGCAAAATCGATTACTCAGCTTGAAATTATGCCGCGACCAACTGAAGAGCGACCAAGTAATCAGCCGTGGCCAACATACCCAATGATCTACCGAGTTAGCAGTGCCCACGAAGAGTCTGGTGAAAGGTTGTATGCCGTGTCAACTCAAGAATTTATGAAAGATTCCCAAGGAAATTTAACTGGTCTAAAACTAGTGGAAACAAAGTTTGTTAACGGAAAATTTGAGCAAGTTGTAGGAAGTGAAAAGATTATTCCGGCCGATTTAGTATTTTTGG
>LIBD01000247.1 GCA_001437855.1 Actinobacteria bacterium BACL4 MAG-120820-bin23
TTTTTATCCAAAACCAGTTTTAGATTTGATTAATCCAACAGCAGAGAAAATTGTGATTAATGCCGGTTACTCAGACCCAGTGGCAAAGGTTGGTAAATAATGTTAAGCGCACCATCATTTAGTTATGTACTACTTTCACCAATGCTAATTGTTTTTGCTGCAGCTGTTCTTGGAGTTTTAATTGAGGCCTTTCTGGGTAAGACACATCGCGCTGCAGTTCAACTTACCGTAAGTATTGGGGCATTACTCCTAGCACTACTTCAGATCTGGCAAATTAGAGATATGTCTTCGACTACAGCTGCAGTTAATTCTGTGACAATTGATAAGGCGGGTATATTTTTACAGTTTACGATTATTGTTCTGGCCATAGTTGCAGTCTTACTAATTGCAGATCAGGATAATTTCGTTGCCCGAGCATCTACTATCCCAGGTTCAGTTGAGGAACAGATTGCAACCCAACAACAAGTAAAGCAGACTGAGATCTTCCCTCTTTTCATGTTTGCAACTGCCGGAATGATGCTTTTTACGGTAGCAACCGATTTAATTACTTTGTTTGTCGCCCTAGAAGTATTTTCTCTACCTCTGTATTTACTTGCAGGCTTATCTCGAAGAAGGAGATTACTTTCTCAAGAAGCAGCGCTGAAGTACTTTTTACTTGGAGCTTATTCTTCGGCATTTTTCTTATTTGGAGCAGCTTTTATTTATGGATATTCAGGAAGTGTTTCACTAGTTGACATAAGTGCTTCAGCGGGAAGCGCTAATGATGTTTTCCTATATATTGGAATTATATTTATGTCTGTTGGCTTATTGTTTAAAATTAGTGCAGTTCCATTTCATTCTTGGACGCCTGATGTTTATCAAGGAGCACCTACTCCAATAACCGGATTTATGGCTGCATGTACAAAAGTGGCAGCCTTTGGAGCAATTTTAAGATTGTTTTATGTAGGCTTCGCTGAATCACAAACTCTATGGCAACCAATTATTACTGTAATTGCAGTAATAACGATGGTTTTTGGATCAGTAGTTGCTATAGCTCAGCGC
>LIBD01000248.1 GCA_001437855.1 Actinobacteria bacterium BACL4 MAG-120820-bin23
TTAACTGAGCTGAGATCTTATTGTCGCCTGTTAAAAATACATGGGCACCAAACTTGGTTCGGTTTAAGGTAAACCAGAGCACGATGGTTGCTAGTACCGTCCACCAGAATTGATTTGCAATTCCGAAAAATGATCTGCCAACTAATACATTTGCAACACTTGCCAGCTCTTTATCAGTTAGGCCAACACCAGAGCCATTCATCCAAGCTAGCTCAATGCCGCGGAATAAGAAGCCGGTACCAATTGTGATAACAAGGGAAGGAATAGCAAAGTAGGTAACTAACCAGCCATTGAAGTAGCCACACATAGTTCCAACAAATAATGCCATTGCTAGACCCAACCAAATATTGCCAGTACCAGAGTAGATCTTGGTAAAGGAGGCGGTAGCTAGTGCCATAACAGATGGGAAGGAAAGATCAATCTCACCCGTAATAACAATTAAGGTAAGTGGGATCGCCATTAAGGCAAATATCGGCGTGCTTGAGGCAAAGGCTAGGTAAATATCCTTTGATGTAAAAGCCTCTGATGCGGTAAATACAAAGATCAACCATATTCCAATGCCTACCCCCCAAATACCAAATTGCATACCAAATCGGCGCCAAAATGATGGTGGTCGCGCAGCATTATCCTTTGCTTTTACTTCCTCTGATTTAGCCATAATCTCATTACTCCTTTATTGAACCTGTACGGGCAACGCGGTACATGCTTTCGATTAACTCATCTATAGTGATTTCGCTCTTCTTATAATTACCAACTACCTTGCCGCGATCTAGTACAACCATACGATCTACCGCTGGGTAAATGTGAAAGATATTGTGATCGATAAAGATAGCGGAGCGACCAGATTTCTTGATGCTTTGAATGAAATCTAAGGTCTTCTTAGTTTCAGAAAGTGAAAGACCAACTGTTGGCTCATCCAAAATAACTAACTCTGCATCAAAGTAAAGTGCCCTGGTAATTGCAACACCCTGCTTCTCACCACCCGACATAGTTAATACCGAATTATCTGGGTGAACAGCGGTTGAGGTAAAGC
>LIBD01000249.1 GCA_001437855.1 Actinobacteria bacterium BACL4 MAG-120820-bin23
AATCGATTTTCCATCTTGCAGGACAGATAGCTTAATTCCTTGAGCATTAGGCATTATTTGGCCAGAGATTGGATAGGTGGCACCTACTTTTATTGATGTAGGTAGAGGCAGAATAACTTTTGGAACAACCGAGATACTCTTTTCGGCAGTTATGCCTTCAATTCTTTCCCAACTACCTTCTGAAACTAATCTAATTAAACTTTTCTGACCAATTACTACTGGGACCGAAATTGCGCCAGTGGCATCAGTTATACCGGCAGCTAAGCTACGCCAATTGGAATCATTACTATTTTTAATTTCAAATCTAACATTAAGGGCTGCTACGGGAGTCTTGTCCGGCAATTTAAATGTAGCAGCTAGATTAAATGTTGAACCATATGAAATTTCCGCTAAATCAGTTGAGATAGTGCCAATCACTTGATCTGGCGCAATAGATTTAGCAATTTCGCGAACCGCGCTCATTGCGGCCGCATTTTCCATCCCAAAGGTCCAAACTGCTATTCCGCCTAATCGATACTTACCGACTAAATTTGTTCGTGCTGCATAACTTCTCTCATCAGGAAACCAAACTTTCCTAGTTGCTGTACAAGCAATAGCCGAGTTTGTCGGGTCCATGTAAGTTTTTGTATAAGTGAATGTTGATTCAGCATGTGTGCTGTTGTAAGTAGGTACTGCTTTGTTATTTGTGGCCAGATTTAACGCTTCACGCATTACAAACGCTGCCTTTGCGCCTACAACTACGGACGATGCAAATGCTGCTGGGCACACGCCGTCAACTTTTGTTACCCAATCTCGCCCATAACCTGGTATCCCAAGAAAAACCTTTGAAGCTGGCATTTGAGTAACTGCGTACTTAACCGCATCTTCAGTCCAGGCAAGTGGTCCAATGGGACCTGGAGAGGTTGTTGAAAAATCATAAGCCATAATTCTAAGTCGATCTATATATGGACCAATCTCACTCCAAGAGTAAACAGAGTTACCTGCTCGCTTAGTCTCTTTAGCAAAGTCTGGTGGAGTTGTTACTGATAAAAG
>LIBD01000250.1 GCA_001437855.1 Actinobacteria bacterium BACL4 MAG-120820-bin23
CTATGGCAAGCATTCTGGCTACATCCATTGCCACATTACCTGCGCCAATCACAACCGCAGTATCAGTATCTAAATCCACCTTCACATCGGTAAAATCTGGATGAGCGTTATACCAAGGAACAAAATCTGCAGCCGATAGGCAATTAGACAGATCCTCACCCTTTATCCCAAGTTTTCTACCAGTAGTAGAGCCGGTGGCAAGAACTACCGCATCATATGCCTCGCGTAAATCTTTTAGTAATACATCTTTACCCAACTCAACATTGGCAAATAATCTAAAACCATCCTCTTTGGCAATCTTTTCAAATACTTTTGAGACTGTTTTTATCTTCGGATGATCAGGAGCCACCCCACTTCTTACCAACCCCCATGGGGTGGGAAGGCGTTCAATCATGTCGATAGAAAAGGTCAGCTCTTCATTTTGTGCTTTTTGAAAGGCTTGGGCGGTGAAGTAGCCGGCAGGGCCGGCACCAACAATTGCGATCTTGTAGTTAGGCAACTTCCCCCCAATTACTTTATCTAGCTATTTTCTTATGCTCTTGCACCAATATATTTTTGGCGGAGACGAGAGGATTTGAACCTCCGAAACCCTTTAGGGGTTAACCTCATTAGCAGTGAGGCGCACTAGACCGGGCTATGCGACGTCTCCAACAAGAAGTAAGGTTACCGCCCATCTTATCGGTAGCCAATTTAGGCTTAATAAGTAGGCTATCGGTATGAATTTGGCGAATAACTCACAAGATAAAACAGGTCAACAGCTAGATCCATTGCGCACACATGATCTGCCAACACAAGATGCGATGAGTGAGTTTATGAAAACTGGCTGGGCAGCAGATGAAGAGGAGATTATCTCCGCCCACCCAGTAACTGCATATACAAAGCTGCGTAGAGAAAAATTATCTAAAAAATATCTAGGTAAAAGATTAATTTTTCCAGCAGGATCTCTAAAGGTTAGAAGCAATGACACTGATTACTCATTTCGGGCCCACTCAGCCTTTGCTTGGATTACTGGAGTTATTGCCAGC
>LIBD01000251.1 GCA_001437855.1 Actinobacteria bacterium BACL4 MAG-120820-bin23
GCCAATAAAGGTGCCCTTTGTTCCTAAATGGTACTTAACATCTCCTGAGCCGTGTACTTCATTGTCGCGATAATTTCCTTCAAACTCCTGGAATATTTGGCCATATGATTTTCCTGCAATATTTGCTAGAACATTTAATCGACCTCGGTGTGGCATGCCAATACAAACTTCATCTAGACCAGTTTCTGCAGCAGATGAGATAACTGCATCTAGCACTGGAATAACCGACTCTCCACCTTCTAGCGAGAATCGTTTTTGACCAACAAACTTAGTTTGTAAAAATGATTCAAATGCTTCAGCACTATTTAGTTTTCGTAAAATACGAAGCTGTTCATCTCTTGCTGTCCTGGGAGCGCCCACCTCCATTTTTTCCTGAATCCATTTACGCTCTTCTGGATTAGCTATATACATATATTCAACGCCAATTGTGCGGCAGTATGAGTCTCTTAGAATTCCTAGAATTCTGCGTAACTTCATAAATGGTTTGCCGCCAAATCCGCCAGTGGCAAAATCTCTATCAAGATCCCATAGTGATAAACCATGGTTTACAACATCTAAATCAGGATGTGATCTTTGTACATAAGCCAAAGGCTCAACATCGGCCATTAGATGCCCGGTAGTCCTGTAGGCATCGATTAACTTTTGTACCCGTGCTGTTTTGCTTACATCATCATCTTTCTCAAACTGCATATCAACAACCCAGCGAATTGGTACGTAAGGAATTCGTAGAGCTTCAAAAATTTCATCATAGAAGTTTTCTTCACCTAATAAAATCTCATGAATTCTTCTTAGGAAATCACCAGATTGAGCCCCTTGAATAATTCTGTGGTCATATGTGCTGGTTAAGGTAACCACCTTACTTATCGCTAGATCAGCAAGTGTTTGCTCGTTTGCGCCATGAAATTCTGCGGGATAATCCAATGCTCCAACACCAAGAATCATTCCTTGACCTTGTACCAATCTTGGTACCGAATGCACAGTTCCAATGGTTCCTGGATTTGTTAGAGATAAAGTAGTGCCAGCAAAA
>LIBD01000252.1 GCA_001437855.1 Actinobacteria bacterium BACL4 MAG-120820-bin23
AGCAGTAAAGGTGCCCTTTGTTCCTAAATGGTACTTAACATCTCCTGAGCCATGCACTTCATTGTCGCGATAATTTCCTTCAAACTCCTGGAATATTTGGCCATATGATTTTCCTGCAATATTTGCTAGAACATTTAATCGACCTCGGTGTGGCATACCAATACAAACTTCATCTAGACCAGTTTCTGCAGCAGATGAGATAACTGCATCTAGCACTGGAATAACCGACTCTCCACCTTCTAGCGAGAATCGTTTTTGACCAACAAACTTAGTTTGTAAAAATGATTCAAATGCTTCAGCACTATTTAGTTTTCGTAAAATACGAAGCTGTTCATCTCTTGCTGTCCTGGGAGCGCCCACCTCCATTTTTTCCTGAATCCATTTACGCTCTTCTGGATTAGCTATATACATATATTCAACGCCAATTGTGCGGCAGTATGAGTCTCTTAGAATTCCTAGAATTCTGCGTAACTTCATAAATGGTTTGCCGCCAAATCCGCCAGTGGCAAAATCTCTATCAAGATCCCATAGTGATAAACCATGGTTTACAACATCTAAATCAGGATGTGACCTTTGTACATAAGCCAAAGGCTCAACATCGGCCATTAGATGCCCGGTAGTCCTGTAGGCATCGATTAACTTTTGTACCCGTGCTGTTTTGCTTACATCATCATCTTTCTCAAACTGCATATCAACAACCCAGCGAATTGGTACGTAAGGAATTCGTAGAGCTTCAAAAATTTCATCATAGAAGTTTTCTTCACCTAATAAAATTTCATGAATTCTTCTTAGGAAATCACCAGATTGAGCCCCTTGAATAATTCTGTGGTCATATGTGCTGGTTAAAGTAACCACCTTACTAATCGCTAGATCAGCAAGTTTTTGCTCGTTTGCACCATGAAATTCTGCTGGATAATCCAATGCTCCAACACCAAGAATCATCCCTTGGCCTTGTACCAATCTTGGTACCGAATGCACAGTTCCAATGGTTCCTGGATTTGTTAGAGATAAAGTAGTGCCAGCGAAA